>CAVATZ010000075.1:0-10347 GCA_963591655.1 Clostridiales bacterium | reverse complement strand
CGCCACCGTCCTTCGTTTTGATCTGATTACTGTAACCTGCATAAGCCTCCGCATACACTGCATCTACTGCTTTTCTGATCATTTTACCATTTTTCGTGCCGCTTTTGCTTTCATTTGAAAGGAAATTTTCTTATAATGTGGGACGGCCCATGCGCCACAAAAAATTGAAAGAGAGATTTCACATATGAACTATTCCATCAACCAGAAAATCACGCCCGCCGGGCTTCTAAGCTTTGCGGCCCCCTCCATCATCATGATGGTCTTCATGTCCCTGTATACCATTGTGGACGGCATTTTTGTTTCCCGCTTTCTGGGCAGCAACGCCCTGTCCTCATTGAATATTGTCTACCCTGTCATCAATGTCGCCATCGCCGTCTCCACCATGCTGGGCACCGGCGGCAATGCCATCATCAGCAAGTATCTCGGCGAAGGAAAAAACGAACGTGCCAGGGAAGCGCTGACCGAATTCGTGGCGCTGGCGCTGATCCTCAGCTTCATTCTGCTGATCCTTGCGGAAATGTTTTTGACCCCCGTTTCCCGGTTCCTGGGTGCCAGTGACGTGCTCCTTGAGGACTGTCGTCAGTATCTCGGCACCGCCATGCTCTTTGCCCCGGTCTGCATGCTGCAGGGCATTTTTCAGTCCTTTTTCGTGACGGCAGGCTCCCCCGGCCTCGGACTGCTTCTGATGAGCGGAGCCGGTCTTGCCAATATACTTCTGGACTACGTGCTGATCGTGCCCTGTCAAATGGGCATCGCCGGCGCGGCCCTGGCCACCGGCATCGGTCAGTGCATTCCCGCCGTTTTCGGGCTGGGCTTTTTCCTCTTCGGAAAACAGGGGCTCCGCTTCTGTCCCTTCAGCATCTCCGTGAAGGAGATCCTGGCAGCCTGCTATAACGGCTCCTCCGAGATGGTGACACAGCTTTCCAACGCCGTCATTACCTTCCTGTTCAATATGGTCATGATGTCTCTCGCGGGAGAAAACGGCGTGGCGGCCATCACCATTCTGCTGTACGGACAGTTCCTGTTCAATGCGGCCTTCATGGGCTTTTCCATCGGTATCAGCCCGCTCATCGGCTTCCAGTACGGTGCCGGAGACAAGACGAAGCTCAAGAAGATTTACAGCATTTCCTTCCGCTTCGTTGCCGCTGCCTCCCTGGTGATCACCGCAGCCGCTGTCCTTTTTTCACCGACCATCGTGAACATTTTCACAAAGGATCCGGAGACCTTTTCCCTGGCTGCCGCCGGCTTCCGACTCTTTGCCTTCAACTTCCTTTTCAGCGGCACCAACATTTGCTCCTCCGGCTTCTTTACAGCCCTGTCCAACGGCATGGTCTCCGCTCTGATTTCCTTCAGCCGGACCCTGGTCTTCATCGTCATTGCCCTGCTGATCCTGCCCCGGATCCTGGGCATCAACGGTGCCTGGATCGCCGTGCCTGCGGCTGAGCTTCTGACGCTCCTCCTCTCCGGCGTGATGCACCTTAAGTATTTCCGACTTCCCGGGAAAAATAATTACTTGCTCTGAGCTCAGCGCATGAGGCTGATCTCCTTCAATGCGGTATCCTGCCATTCCTTCGGCGAGATACCGTATTCTTTTTTAAAGGCCTTATAAAAGCCGGAGTAATCCTTAAAGCCGAACATGAAATAGACCTCACTGATCTTGGCACTGTTTCGAATGGCCTCCTTGCAGGCCTCCAGCCGTTTTTTCAGAATATACTGATGGATGGGCATGCCCATATTGTCCTTGAAAAGATGCGCAATGTGGTATTTGCTGACAAAAAATTCCCCAGCCAGCCGGTCCAGAGACAGATCCTCCTCCAGGTGCTCCTCCACGTAGTCGATCAGCCGCTCCGACAGCCGCTGCTCCTCCAGGTCGCTGCGCTCGTGGCGCTGGTCATAAACCACCCGGTTCAGATGCAGCACCAGATCCCCGACGCATAGGGCAATCTTCGCCTCCTTCCCGAAGCGGTTGGCATAAATTTCCTCCAGCAGGTGAAACACCTTGGTCTGAATGGCATTGAACACGATCTCATCATTATGAAAGATATATTCCTCCCGGGTCCGGACCAGCTGCATGAGATAGCCGTAGGCCTGGGCCTCCTCCATAAGCCGGTTCAGATAATCCACCGTCACCCAGAACACAAACCGCCGGTAGGGCACACTCTCATCATGAATCACAGCATGGTGTGGAAGCCCCGGCGGCAGCACCACCACATCCCCGTACTTCAGCGGATATTCCTTTTGTCCGATTTCAATGGAGACATTCCCTTCCATAAAGAAATAAATCTCATAGTAATCATGGGTATGACTGGCCACCTGGGGCATATTCCGATCGTCGTAATAGTAGATCTCAAAGTCCCGGGAAAGCATGTACTGTCTGGTATTGAATTGGGTATTCAGCTTTCGGCGCATACGTTTTCCTCTCCCTGTTTCAGCATCTTCACTTTAGCATTTAACCGCAATTTTTTCAATGTATACAACAACTCCGCCAATCGATTTTTTTGGTGGTTTTGACTAAAATCGGTACATCAAAAGAAATCAGCGGGCAGATCACAAAGCCCCCTTGGCAGGCAGTGCAGCAGAAAGGAAAACAAGTATGGAAATGACATTGAGATGGTATGGCTCCAAGTTTGACACAGTCACTCTGAAGCAGATCCGGCAGATCCCCGGCGTCACCGGTGTGATCACAACACTTTATGATACAGCTCCCGGCGAGGTCTGGAGCCGCGAGCGCATCCGCGCCATGAAGGAGGAGGTTGAAGCCAGCGGCCTTCATGTGGCCGGCATCGAGAGTGTTAATGTACACGATGCCATCAAAACCGGCAGCGCAGACCGTGATCTCTACATCGACAATTACATCGAGACCCTTGAGAATCTCGGAAAAGAAGACATTCACCTTGTCTGCTACAACTTCATGCCCGTATTCGATTGGACCAGAACCGAGCTCGCCCGGAAGCGTCCGGACGGCTCCACGGTTCTTGCCTACACCCAGGAGGCTGTTGACGCTCTGAATCCGGAGAACATGTTTGCTTCCATCGCCTCCGATATGAACGGCACCATCATGCCGGGCTGGGAGCCGGAGCGCATGGAGCACATCAAGGAGCTCTTCGCCCTGTACAAGGATGTGGATGACGAGAAGCTCTTCGCAAACCTGAAGTATTTCCTGGAGCGCATCATGCCGGTATGCGACAAGTACGACATCAACATGGCAATCCACCCGGATGATCCGGCATGGAGCGTATTCGGACTTCCCCGCATTATCATCAACAAGAAGAATATTCTGCGCATGATGGAAATGGTGGATAACCCCCACAACGGTGTCACCTTCTGCTCCGGCTCCTACGGCACAAACCTGGAGAACGACCTGCCGGATATGATCCGTTCCCTGAAGGGACGCATCCACTTCGCCCACGTTCGCAACCTGAAATTCAACACCCCTACCGATTTCGAAGAAGCTGCACATCTTTCCAGCGACGGCTCCTTCGATATGTATGAGATCATGAAGGCACTGTATGAGATCGGCTTTGACGGTCCCATCCGTCCCGACCACGGCCGTATGATCTGGGATGAGGTCGCTATGCCGGGATACGGACTCTATGACAGAGCCCTCGGCGCAACATATCTGAACGGGCTTTGGGAAGCCATTGAGAAAGGAGCTGTAAGAGCATGATGAATCTGACAAATGAAGGATTAAAGGACAGAAGCGCCTGGGAGAAGGCAGGCTATCAGCTCCCCGCCTTCGATCACGAGAGGGTCGAGGCAGCCACCAAGGAGAATCCCTTCTGGATCCACTTCGGCGCCGGCAACATTTTCCGTGCCTTCCAGGCCAATGTTGTACAGAACCTGCTGAATGACGGCACCCTGGATCGGGGTCTCACCGTAGCAGAGGGCTATGACTATGAGATCATCGAAAAGATGAACCATCCCCACGACAACTACTCTATCCTGGCTACTCTGAAGGCCAACGGCAGCATTGAGAAGACCGTTGTGGGCTCCGTGATGGAATCCCTGGCTCTGAACACCGAGGATACGGCTTCCTACAACAGATTGAAGGAGATCTTTGCCAAGCCCTCTCTCCAAATGGCTTCCTTCACCATTACCGAGAAGGGCTATTGTCTGACCGATGCCCAGGGAAATGCCCTGAAGGATGTGGCAGCTGACTTCGCTGCCGGTCCGGAAAAGCCGGTGAGCTACATGGGCAAGGTGGCTTCTCTTCTCTACCATCGTTTCACAGAGGGTGCGCTTCCCATCGCCATGGTCAGCATGGACAACTGCTCTCATAACGGCGACAAGCTGAAGGCGGCCATCACAACATTCGCACAGAAATGGGCAGAAAACGGTTGCATCAGCCAGGATTTCCTCACTTATGTGAACTCCGATAAGGTTTCCTTCCCCTGGACCATGATCGACAAGATCACGCCGCGTCCCAATGCTTCCGTAGAAGAAATCCTGAAGCAGGACGGCGTAGAGGGCCTGGAGCCGGTGATCACCAGCAAGAATACCTATGTGGCTCCCTTCGTGAACGCCGAGGAATGCGAATATCTCGTGATCGAGGACGACTTCCCCAACGGACGTCCGGCACTGGAGAAGGGCGGTCCCATCTTCACCAGCCGTGAAACCGTGGACAAGGTAGAGCGCATGAAGGTCTGCACCTGTCTGAACCCGCTGCATACCGCACTGGCTGTCTTCGGCTGCCTGCTGGATTACACCCTGATCTCTGAGGAAATGAAGGATCCCACCCTGAAGAAGCTGGTGGAGAGACTCGGCTATGTCGAGGGACTTCCCGTTGTGACAGATCCCGGCATTCTGAATCCGAAGGAGTTCCTGGACACCGTATTGAATGTCCGCATCCCGAACCCCTTCATGCCGGACTCCCCCCAGAGAATCGCTACCGATACCTCTCAGAAGCTGGCCATCCGTTATGGTGAAACCATCAAGGCCTACGCCGCCTCCGATACTCTTGATGTTGCAGATCTGAAGATGATCCCTCTGGTATTTGCCGGATGGCTCCGCTATCTGACCGGCCTGGACGATCAGCTGAAGGCCTTCACCCTCAGCCCGGATCCTCTTCTGTCCAGCCTGCAGCCCGTTCTGTCCTCTGTGAAGCTGGATGGCTTCTGCACAGCAGAAAACGCAGAAGCACGGCTGCAGCCGATTCTCGAGGACAAGAAGATTTTCGGTGTGAATCTCTATGAGGTTGGCCTCGCCCTTCCTGTCTGCCAGTACTTTGCTGAGATGGCACAGGGTGTCGGCGCTGTCCGCGCAACCCTTGAGAAGTATGTTTAAGGGGAGGCAATCCTGATGAAAGCTTTTATGGATGAAGATTTTCTGCTGCAGACGGAAACTGCCCGGGATCTCTTTCACAATGCGGCAGCGAATATGCCGATTGTTGACTTCCACAACCATCTGAATCCTCAGGAAATTTGGGAGGACAAATGCTATCACAACCTGACCGAGGTCTGGCTGTCCGGAGATCACTACAAATGGCGCGCTATGCGCGCCAACGGTGTCCCGGAGGCACTGATCACCGGCGACGGCGATCCCTATGAGAAATTCCTGGCCTGGGCCGACACCATCCAGAATTGTATCGGAAACCCGCTCTATCACTGGACACACCTGGAGCTGCAGCGCTATTTCGGTGTGAACACACCCCTGTCATCGGCCACAGCCAAGGCCATTTGGGATGAGTGCAATGCCAAGCTCCAGTCTCCGGCATACTCTGTGCAGAACCTCCTGCGGATGCAGAAGGTAGAGGTGCTCTGCACCACCGATGATCCGGTGGATGATCTTGCATGGCATCAGAAGCTGGCGACCAAGAAGGATGAAATCGGCTTTGCCGTATGCCCCTCCTTCCGTCCCGGCAAGGTACTGGACATCGAGGACGCAGGCTTCAGCGCTTACATGACAAGGCTCGCAGAGGTAAGCGGCACCGATACCGCAAGTCTTTCCGGTCTTCTGGAGGCGCTCCGGAAGCGGCTGGATTTCTTTGTGGAGAACGGCTGCCGCGGCACCGACCACAGCCTCGAGAAGGACTTCTTCCTGCCGGCTTCAGAGGCGCAGGTGGAGGCCATCTATTCTAAGGCACTTCACGGCGAGAGCCTAAGCCTCGCAGAGGGTGCCATGTACAGAGGCTACCTGCTTACGAAGCTTGGGGAAATGTATACAAAGCACAACCTTGTTATGCAGTTCCACATCGGTGCCATCCGGAACAACTCCTCCCGGATTCATGAGAAGCTGGGCGTGGATGTCGGCTGCGACAGCGAGAATGATTTCTCCTATGCACCGCAGCTCTCCGGTCTTCTGGATGCCATGGACAAGGAAAATCACCTTCCCCGCACCGTCCTGTACTATCTGAACCCGAAGGATGCCTCCATGCTCGCCACCATGGCCGGAAATTACCAGGGCAATGAGGATCGTATCCGGGGCAAGCTGCAGCTCGGCAGTGCCTGGTGGTTCTGCGATCACAAGAACGGCATGGAGTACCAGATGGATACACTGGCAGATGTCGGCCTGATCTCCACCTTCATTGGAATGCTGACGGATTCCAGGAGCTTCCTCTCCTTCCCCCGGCATGAGTACTTCCGCAGAATCCTCTGCAACAAGATCGCAAACTGGGTAGAAAACGGTGAATATCCGAATGACACTGCCTATCTACACCAACTGGTACGGAACATCTGCCATGACAACGCCATGCAGTTTTTCGGCTTTTGATTTCAGAAATGAAGGTATTGTATGAACGAACTTTATAATCAGATCAAAGAAACCGGCATCATCCCGGTCGTTGTACTGGACGATGCCAAGGATGCCCTTCCCCTTGCGAAGGCACTGACCGAGGGCGGTCTCCCCTGTGCGGAGGTCACCTTCCGCACGGCAGCCGCTGCCGAGTCCATCCGTCTCATGACACAGCATTATCCTGAGATGCTGGTGGGTGCCGGTACCGTGCTGACCACCGAGCAGGTGGATCAGGCCATCGAAGCCGGTGCGAAATTCATCGTCAGCCCCGGCCTCAACCCGCGGATCGTAAAATACTGCCTTTCCAAGAATGTGCCCATGATCCCCGGCTGCTCCAACCCCAGTGACATGGAGCAGGCCCTGGAGCTTGGCCTCAGCGTGGTGAAGTTCTTCCCGGCAGAGCCCGCCGGCGGCCTTAAGTACATCAAGGCCGTAGCAGCCCCCTATACCAGTCTCTCCTTCATGCCCACCGGCGGTATTTCTCCCGCCAACGTGTCGGAGTATCTCGCCTATGACCGCATCCTTGCCTGCGGCGGCAGCTGGATGGTCAAGGGTTCCCTGGTAAAGGAAGGAAACTTTGCCGAAATCAAGCGCCTGACCGAGGAGGCAGCAGACCTCGCCAAGGCAGCCCGCCGGCATTGACAACGCAGAAGGAGGATTTCATTCATGGCAAAAACAGTAACACTCGGTGAGATCATGCTGCGTCTGTCTCCTCCGGGTTATCAGCGATTCGTGCAGGCCGACGACTTCCAGGTTTGCTACAGTGGTGCAGAGGCCAATGTTGCCGCCTCTCTTGCACAGTTCGGGAACGACTCTGCCTTCCTCACCAAGGTGCCGTCCAATGCCATCGGCGACAGCGCAGTCCGCTCCCTGCAGGGGCTGGGCGTGGATTGCTCCCACATTGCCCGCGGCGGCTCCCGTCTCGGCATCTATTTCCTGGAAAACGGCGCTTCCGTCCGTCCCTCCAGCGTAATCTATGACCGGGCCGATTCCGCTATCACTCAGGCTTCTGTGGACGAATTTGATTTTGACGCCATCTTCGACGGAGCGGACCTCTTCCACCTCTCCGGGATCACACCGGTACTGAGCCCTCAGGCGGGTGCCCTGTCTCTTGCCGCAGTGAAAAAGGCCAAGGAGCACAATGTCACCATTTCCTTTGACCTGAACTACCGCAGCAAGCTCTGGACCTCCGGCGTCCCGGAAAAGCAGCGGCTGATGTCCGAGATCATCGACTACGCCGACATCTGCTTCGGAAATCCGCGGGACGCCGTCAACTGTCTGGGCTATTCCGTTCCGGAGCTTGACCTTCTGGCATGTGACTATACAGACGTCATCAGCCCGGAGCAGCTCGGCAAAATGGCCGATTTCTATCATCTTTCCTACATCATCACCACCCAGCGGAAAAGCATCAGCGCCTCCGACAACGGCTGGTCGGCACGGCTCTACCATGACGGCAAGCTGTATACCAGCGCCGAGTATCACCTCCACATTGTGGACCGGGTAGGCGGCGGCGATGCCTTCGTGGCCGGCATCCTGCACGGCTGTCTTTCAAAGATGTCCCCTGCAGATGCCCTCGAATTCGGCACCGCGGCGGCTGCCATCAAGCACACCATCCCCGGGGACATCAACTATGTCTCCGAAGCCGAGGTCTTCCAGCTCATCGAGAGCAAGGGCACCGGACGGGTACAGCGGTAGGACAATATTTTCACTTTACAAAAAGAGGCTGCCCTTATCCTTCGGGCAGCTCCTTTTCCTCATTCTCCAGCTCCTGTACCAAATATTCATCACTCATGCAATGCATATCGGATATTCCCTCACTCATCAACTTGTACAACTCAGAATGATAAAATACATCCAATGCATTTTCCAATGTGAGCCCATTATGCTTCGCAAAAAGCTCAACCACACGCGCGTACTTCTTCTGCAAAAGGATGGGATTTGCATTCATGATTTCACGCTCCCTTCAAATTGAAGATAAGAAAGTGCCGTCTCCGTTCGGAAAGCCATTTGCAAATTCGGCTTTTCGTATCGCAATCTGTTAATCGCTTCTTTCTTGTCAATCAGACCATCAAAATAAAGTTCAACCGTATTGAAAACTTTATCATTCGCCACACCGCCGATAACAAGATCATAATCCGTATGATCCTGTCCTCTGCGACAACACAAAATAAAATCCAGCCATTCCTCAGAATAAGCCTCAAATTCCAATACCTTCAGCACTTTATAGGCAGCTTCATCAAATTCGTAAACAGATATGATGCCGTCCTTTCCGCGACGTTTAAATCGACCGCACCATTTTTCTGCCTGCTCATAGAGCGGTGTTGTATAAAATCCTTTTCCAAAATCAACATTCGGTCTGGAGTGTGACAGATCCGGCTGCGCTACTGTCACAAAGGATCCGTGATATAACTTCAAAGCTTCACCCCCCTTTCCTTCATAATGTCAATAACATCATCCACAATATACTCCTTACTCTGTGTATGCAGTACTTCGTATTCCGGAATGATATAATTCTTCAAAATATCTGTCTGTTTTGTCAGCGCATCATACACTCTCTGCGCATTCACATGCAATCTTGCCGCTACATTTTCAATGCAAAAAATAGCAAATTCCAATTCTTTGCTGTCACATGGCTTATCTTCTGGACTCATTTTACACATAGAACTCCCTTACTTCCTCATTTCATACATTCATTCTCTGAAATCGCACATTTTCATTCTAAAATAATTTTAGCACTGCAGATATGCATGCGCCATCTATATTTACAAAAGAGCGCCCGCCGGGCATACCGGCAGACGCTCCTTGCATTAATGTGATTTTTCGTTCTTCAATCAATCATCTGAATCCCGGACAGCAGTGATGCATAGCTTCGGCCGACCATACCTATCCTTGGGCACAGACTCCCACTTCTTTTCTCTGTCTTTCACATCTTCACCGATCTTTTTAAAGACATAATACTGCCATATCCGTCGTCCGCAGGATTCGCAAACAAATTCTCCGACCTCAGCAACATTTTCTTCCCGTCCCTTCAGCAGCATGTGCTCATTGCAATGCGTGCACTTCACCACTATCGGTATCACCCCGACAGAGTACTTTTCCGGCGGAATAGCATAAATAAATTCATCACTGACCACCTCCGGACCACTCAATTTCTCACCGTCAAATTCAAACTCAAATCCATAAAACATATTCATCGCTCTTTTCTCCTTTCAGAGCCAAACCTGCCGCTTCCGCAGCAGGATACATTGGTTATCATAAAGGAGCTTGTAAATTTTGCGAGTTTGAATCTTTTCCTATTGCCTCTTCTCGTCTCACTTCCTGCGGGCCTTTGCGGTAAAGCTCTCTACATCGATGTCCGTTATCTCTCTGTCATAACAACAGACGCATATTATCCCTTCCTACAATAAGGAAATTTCATCAGATGCCTTCAAACAAGTTGCATTTCCGGAATCACCACTTGGATCAGTTTAAAATGCTTATCGTTTGACTTGATTTGCAGGTTATTCTCAATGGATATAAACGCAATCAATGCATCCGCATATGGAACCGTCAAACCATTTATTCTCAATTTATAAAGAAATCTGCCAAATTCCTCCCATTGATCATTCTGAATGTTGA
>CAVATZ010000074.1:0-10450 GCA_963591655.1 Clostridiales bacterium | reverse complement strand
GTTGGCGTCGTCAGCCACCGTCTCGTCCAGTTCTATCATCGTGTACTCCGGCTGCACAATGCTTAGCTCGTCGCCAATCCATGCCGACAATTTTGCATACACCTCCTCGTCCATGCTCTGCGTCAGTCGGTATTCGCCCTTCAGCACGGCGTGGCTCACCACCGTACCGTCGTCGTCCACACCCTGCAGCCCGGCTTCCATCATCGCCACCAGGTCTTTGCCGTCGCCGTCCATGTCCACGTCGGCCACGCGCAGCGTCTTCACGTTCCCGCATAGCTCATAGATGCTCTTCCAGTTCAGCCCCGGGCACGTGTCAAATATGAAGGTCGCCACGTTCGCGTAGCTCTCCACCTCCAGCCCCTCCGCAGTCAGCTTCGGCAGATATTCCAATCGCAGCGTAGTCAGCGTCCCCGGCAAGCGCAGCTCCTTCAGCGGCGCGCCCTTCGCCACCGTCACGCTCTTCACCGTCGTCCCTCTAGCGTCCAGCTTCTCCAGCAGCGTCTGCGTGCCGAAGTCCAGCGTCGTCGAGTCCTGCCGGTTGCTCCTCGCGTTCGTCTGTCCGTTCAGGTCCACCTCTCTCAGCTGCCCGCATCCGCCAGTCACCAGCCACCACGTCGTCTTCGAGGCCGTCCCTCCGTCGCCCACGCTCAGGTCCAGCTTCCGCAGCGCCGAGCAGTTGCCCAGTTCCAGGCCGTTCAGCAGGTGGCTTGCAGCTCCGCTCATGTCCAGCTCCATGATGCGCGAGGCGCCAAACAGCAGCATCGGGTCGTTCAGTGCCCGTTTGCCCGTCACGCTCAGCGTGCCTTGCTCGCCGCGCAGCAGCCGTCCCGTCTCGCCCTCCATGTAGTCCTTGCCGCTCAGTCCGTAGGCGAAGTAGTACTCGTCGCTCGCCGTTATCTTGATCACGTCCGCCGCGTCGCTCGTCTCCCTCGCCAGGTAGAAGCCCGCCGAGTCTGCGCGATAGTTGCTCACGCCAAACCTAGCGTCAAGCAGCGCAAAGCGGTTCGTGATGAAGTGCTTCAGCTGCATGCGGCGCGTGCCGCTTAGGGCATACATGTAGTAGAATTTGTTGCCGTCCGTCGTCACCCCGTTCTCCGTCACCCTCACGCCCTTCGTCTCTGGGGTGATATATTTCATCTCGCCGCTCTTGTTGTATTCTCTCAGCGACCAGTTCGCCTCTATCGTCTCCAGCTGCTTCAGCACCTTCTGGTTCGATAGCGACTTTCTCAGCTCCTCGGCCGCCGTCTTCAGGTCATCTTCAAAGTTCGCCAGCACCAGGCACCACAGCCACGAGTCATGGCCCTCAAACACCCATTTCTTCTTCTCCGTGTCCCACGATCCGCGCACCACGTTATAGAGGTAGGCCAGCAGCGAGTCGTTGCGCTTGCCCAGCATCGTGTCGCCGTCATAATAGGTCACCCACCATTTCGCCCCGTCCCACGTGCGCCATATCGTGTTCTTCGCCCGTTGGTCCACCATCGCGAAATATTCTGTCAGCAGATACCAGTACAGCAGGTTCTTCTTCGAGAAGTGGTTCTCCACCTCCTGCACGAATGTGTCGCTCTTCCATGTCGTCAGGTCCTCGCACGTCAGGTCAGCTCCCGTCGGCACGCAGCCCCTTATCCACGTCAGCATCGTTTGGATCGCTCCCTTCTGGTAGTCCGAGGCGTTCACCTCCCCGGCCGTCTCGTCCGCGCCGCTCCACAGCGTGTCTTTCGGGTAGTTGAACTCAAACGACGTCTCAAACTCCTCGTCCAGCTGCGCCGCCACGTCCTCGTCCGCCTGGAAGTTGCACAGCTTCTTGCCGTTGTCCAGAAATTCCAGGGCTATGTGCTTCGTCTTGTCAGTCATGCCCGTCACGTCATACCAGTCGCTCTTGTCGTTGTTCATCTGGTATTGACCGTAGAAGGTCGGGTGAGCCTCGTCCGCCTTCGTCGCTGCGAATATGTCGCAGGGGTAGCCGTATATCGCCGTCCTCACCGTCGAGTCTTCCTCCTGCGGGGGCGTCGGACACAGGTCTTTCAGCACGTCGTTGAACAGGTTGCCCATTCCCGTGTTCGTCTTCATGGATGAGTCCGAGAAGTCGGCCTTCGCGCAGCTCACCTTGCAGGGCTTCGTGTCGCCCTCAAACAGGGGCAGTTTGTTCGCGTCTTGTTTCACCCCGTTCACCCACATCTCGGGCTTCACCCCGTCCTTGGCCGACTTCGCCCAGTAGAAGCGGTAGTTCTTCACCGGATATTTCGTGCTCGACGTGCCCTGTATTCTCATCATCACGTTCGTAAAGCGTATCGTGTCGCCCCACGCCGTGTACAGTGTCAGCTCGTCCACGTGGAAGTTCTGCTTCTTGTTCTTGCAGGCGTTCACGTCGTCCAGTCCGTTCCCCGAGTCGTCCGAGCGCACAATAAACATTGCCGCGTTGCCTTTCGACAATATCTGGTTGATGTCCGTCTCGCCCGTCTCCGCGCTCATCACGTTGTTCTGCCGGTACAGTTCGGCCATCTCGTCCGCGCCCTCACGGTCCACAATGTAGTTGTCCACCGTCTCGTCGTCCGTCAGCGGTTGCGTGTAGGCGCGGATGCTGTACACATACACGTCAGCGCCCTCCGACAAGAAGGTCAGGCCTTTCGCCTCCGTCTGCATGAAGTTGTCGTCCTCCTGATAGCACATCGCCGAGCAGCGGTCGCCGTTCAGGTACAGTTCCATCAGTCCGCCGTCCGTCTTCTTCCCCACGGTGAAGGCCATCTTGATGCGCTCACCCTCCGTGTATTTCGACTCCACGCCCACGGCCACCTTCGTCACTATCGGCTTCCCCGTCTCCGGGTCGGTGTTCTCCTCGTCCTCGCGGTCTATCGTCGAGCCGCTCTGCAGCATCGCGCTCTGGGCCGTCACCTTGATGCCCTTCACGTCGTTCTCCATGCAGTCCAGCACCACGCTGTCTCGGTCCGACACGTTCTTCACCATCAGCTCCACTTCCACCGTGCAGCCGCTCGCCTTCACGTCTTTCAGGAAGGGGCGGTAGTCCACCGTCGCCTTCGCCCCGTTCTTCAGCACCAGGGCGCTGCCGTCCCAGCCGCTCGTCGCCCAGTCCACGTTCTCAAACGTCGTCCCGTAGCCGTTGTTCGCCCACACCTTGCGCGTCTCCGCGCTCTCCGTGTTGCTCCTGCCGCTCGCCGTCAGCTTCAGCGCCAGCCCTTGCGTCGCTTCGCTTATGTCCAGCCCGCTCCCCTCCACGTTCACGTTAAAATCCACCGCTGCCGTGCCGCACGTCAATCGCACCGCCACCGTGCCTTGTGTCATATAGCGGCTCGTGTACGTCTGCTTGCTTCTCCCCACCGAGTAGGTCTTCTCGCTCACAGTGCCGTCCGCCGTCGCCGTCTCCTTCACCGTCGCCGGCACGGCTTTCGGGTCGTAGGCGGCAAACTGAAATTTCAGCTCGTCATACTGCTTCGCAGTCAGCGTCGGCACTATCGGCATCTCGCCCGTCACCACTTCGCCCTTCTCGTCGCTGAACATCACGCCCACATACGCCTCGCTCCCGTTGTTCTTCAACACGTCTATCCAGATCACGTCCGAGCGCAGTCCGTCTCTTTCGGCTATCATCTGCAGCGAGTGCCGCCCTGCCGTCAGGCTTCCTGCCGCCAGGGTGAAGGTGTCTCTCGTCGCCCCCGATTTCTGCACGGTCTTCGTCAGCGGCGTCTCACCGCCGTCCACGTAGAGCGACACCGTTCTCAGGCCGCTCCCCGTCAGCGTGAAGGGAATGCTGATGGTCTCCCCGTCAGCGTAGCCGCCTCTTTGCAGCGCCGTGCTCACGTCATAGTCCGAGGTCAGCGCCATGTTCACCACCGTCACGCTCGCATAGGCTTGCTTCGTCTGCTGCTCGCCCTCATCCGTCGTGCACGAGGCTTTCACGTATACGTCCACCTTGCCCGCCGTTTTCATATATTGGCTCAGGTCGGCCTCATAGCTGCCCTTCGCCACGTTTCGCGTCTCCTGCTCCCACAGGGTCGTCGTGCCCAGCTTCACGCTGATCGTCACCGTCGCCTTCACGCCGTCGCTCTCGTTCTCCGAGTTCACGTGGTCATAGGTCCAGGTCAGCGTCGTGCTTCCGCCTTCTTTTATCAGGTCGTTGCTCACCTTCGCCGTCACCAGTATGCGGCTTGTGGTCGACGTGCCGCCACCGCCCCCGGCGGGCAGCTTCGTCTGCGTGATGGCGTTGCCCTTCTCGTCGTAGGCGTACAGATAGTTGTCGTCTCCGTCGGCCACCACCTCCATCGTGTGCAGCGTGTGCGCCTCCAGCTCTTTCACCTTCGTGGCCACCACGCGGTTCTCCACCGGGTTCGTGCTCTCTTCGTCCAGGCTCTCGTCCACGTCAGTTTCTTTCAGCGTGATGTTCACGTTTCCTTGTTCGTCCGGCCTCTGTGCCGTGCCGTTCACGGTGATGCTCTTCACCGTCCCGGCGCCGCCAAAGTCTTCCCAGCTCGCCGTCTCTTCCCAGCTGCTCGTGTCCGTCCCGGTAAACTGCTTCGTCTCCCATCGTCCGGCTTCCGCCTCATAGCTCACACAGCGGCCTTTCTTCCGCTCCTTCGCCTCCACGGCCTTTATCGCCGTCTCTAGCGTGTAGTATTCTCCCGTGCCCAGGGGCTGCTTCTCCGTCACGTTGTAGGTGTTGCCCCCGCTCTTCTCCTCTATGGCCGTGCGCAGGCTCAGGTCGGCCTCCTTCCTGGCGGCCGCTTCGTTGGCTATTCCCAGCGTGTGGCCGTCCACCGTCGTCTTGAGGGCTTCCACCGCGTCGGTGCGGGCTTCCCTCTCCTCGTTCAGGCTCGCCCCCAGACTCGTCAGCCACGTCTTTATCGTCTCGGGGATGACTTCCGTCCACACCGTCCAGGTCCCTTGTTCGTTCGTCAGGTGGGGCGACTGTATGTTATACGACCGCCAGTATCTATAAATGGTCGTGTCCGTGTGCGCGCTGAAGTCCAGCACTCCCTCCGAGTTCATCGCGTAGTGCGTCGTCAGCACTTCTGTCAGCTGGTGCAGCATGCTGTCCCCGAAAATGTCTATCACGCCCACGTTCCGCTCCCCGTTGTAGGTCAGCGTCCAGCGCGAGTGCATCGTGTCCTTCGCCATCGCCGCGGCGTCCGCCCGGCTGGCTGGGATGCTGTCTATGGCCGCCACGTCAATGTTCCCCACCACTTCCTGGGCCATTAGCATGGCCGCCGTCACCGCCTCCTTGCGGGCCGTCTCCTCCTCCACAAGGGCTTCTTTGAGGGTCTTGTCGGCGGCGGCGCGGGCCTCCTCCTCGGCTTCTATTCGCGCTTTCAGCTCATAGATGTTGCCTATGTTGCCCATCTTCGTCCACCCCGGCTTCTGCCAGGCGTAGATGTCGCCGTTCTCCGCGCTCGTCTTGTCGTTCTCGTTGTATATCGTCACCAGTTGGCCGTAGCGCAGTGCCTTGCCGTTCGTCCCCACGGGGTCGGTGTCGGCGTTCATCAGAGCCGAGGTTTGGTACACTTTTCTAATGCCCAGCCCGTCGGCGCTCTGCTCCATGTCGGCCAGGTAGGCCAGCGTGTCGGCGTGCAGTCCGCCCACTTCTTCCGGGGTTATGCTGTCTGTCTCCGTCTTGGCTCTTAGGGCCGAGGCGCGTTTCTGTAGGTTGTATATCGTGTCCATAAGTTGCGTTTTTATAATTTGGGTAGGTCGAATATCATCTTCACCGGCAGGTCGGCTGCCGTGCTCACGTCGTCAAACGGCAGCGACACCAGCGCCGTCACCATTCCCTCGAAGCATCTCAGCTCAAAGCTCGTCACGCCGTTCTCCGTCCCCACAAAAGCCTTCGTCGGCGTCACGAAAACGCCGCCTTTCGCTCCGGGCAGACTCTCTCCGGCGTAAAACAGGCTCACGCTCCCCGTCAGCGCCGTCGTGTTCGTGCTCTTGATGTCTATCTTGTAGCGGTATGCGTCCGTCAGTTCTTTATACATCACGCTCCCCGTGTAGCCGTTCCTGAAGTTCACGTCCAGCTTCTGGTAGCTCGGCTCGGCGGTCATCCCCAGCGTTTTCTTCATCAGCGTGGCCATCACCGGCAGGTCCCACACCATGTAGCTTTCTTCCACGCCGCTGTTCCCCGTGCTGATGTAGCTCTCCACCTTCTCTTGGCAGGCTCGCGTCTGCCCGTCTTCAAACACGCGGCTGTCCGTCTCGCTCCGCTTCAGGCACAGGTAGATCGGGTCATCCCACGAGGTCACCGTCACCGTCGTCTCTTCCCATGTCACCAGTTCGCCTTTCACCACGGCTCCGCCGCCATACACCTTGAAGGTGCTCTCGTTCTTGTCCCAGTCCACCCCCGTCAGTTCGCCTTTCACCTCTTGCAGCAGATACACGCTCTCGCCGCCGGTCAGCGCCTCTAGCAGTTGCTTCATGCCGCTCGTGTCGTTCGCTTGCAGCGTCTCCAGGTCTTCCAGATACATGGGCTGTCCGCCCTCACTGAATTTCAGTCTATTCATAGTCGTATAGTTCTATGCGGTACGTTCGTCCCGCAGGTTTGTAATAACTCAGCATGTTCTTTATCTCTCTCAGGTTCTTCCCCCCGTATTTGTCTTCATCCGCATTCTCCGAGGTGCATAGGAAGGTCGGCACCATCACCACAAAACTGTCCCGGTACGAGCTTTCGCCCTTCCGCTTCAGCATCATCCCTTCTCCCGTCTTCTGGTGCATATACAGGGCGTGCTGCGTTTCGCCTCGTAGGTGCCAATACACGCGCTCGTCGGCATCCGTGCTTTCTATGCGTATCTGTCCGTCGGTCAGGTAGAAGGCGTCGTTCAGTGCCTTCTCCATGCTCGCCACGTTCGCCGTCGTCAGCAGCCGTCGGTCGGTGTTCTTCCGCCGCTCCGTCAGTTGGTCATAGAGGTGCCTTAGGGGCAGCGTCAACACTTTCAGCAGAGCCACCGTCAGCCCGCCGCGCAACACGGGTGGCAACAGCCGCACCGCCAGCTTCACTAGGTCAATTTTCCACCACATAGCTCATCGAGTTTTCTAGTCCTTCTGCCGTCAGGCTGCCCCCGGCGGCGGTATAGTTGTTGCCTTTCACCGTCGTCCACACCGAGCTGTCGGCCGTCATGTATTGGCAGTCGCCCAGCTCCACGTCTTCCACACCTTCCACGGCCTGTATTGCGTCCACCAGCTTCGTCTTGTTGAACGTGCCGCCATACACAATGTTCTTCAGGTAGCTCTTCACCGCCTCGTCCACGGCTCTCACACCGTCCGATATGCGCTTACCGTCGCTCCCTATCACCAGCGGGTCCACCCACACCGTCGCCTTGATCGTCATCCGGTCGGCCCCCTGCGATTTGATGTTCAACACCACACCGGCTATCTTTACACGGTTCATATACTGTTTGAACGCTGTTAAAACGCCAGCTGATAGCGCACACGGCGCACCGTCCGTCTCACCGCTGGCCAATATCTCCACACTCGTCCCGCGGTCTCTCACCGCCACATATTTCACCACCTGCTTCGCCTCGTCCTCCGTGGCGTATTTGTATTGCTGCGTCTCCTCGTCCAGCGTCAGCGCGTCGCCATACTGGAAGGCTTTCGCCACCTTGTAGTACCAGGGCACGCTAGCCACCACCGCCCCGGCCATCTGCTCCTCCACCTTCGCCACCCACTGCTCCGTCAGCACCTCCAGCGCATGGCAGCAGGCTGCCACCACCCAGAGCAGTATGTTCTCCAAGCTCACGTCCGAGAAGCTCCCGCCCCATGTCGCGCCGGCTTTCAGCCCATAGCGCTCCCTGATTGTCGCGTCGGCCAGAAAGGCGTCGGTCATCGTCTTCTTTATCTCTGCCGTTGTTCTTGCCATGTCCTTTGTCTTTTTTGTCGTTAGTCAAATGCTTTCGTAAACTCTTCGCTGAATATCCGCAGCTTCACCCCGCTCTCGTCCCGCTCCGTCGCCGGACTCACGTCGTGGGCCTTGCAGTAGCTCTTCATCACCCGGTTCTCCGTCACACCGTCGGGAAGGCGCAGCTTCGTACCGGCCGCCTGGCTGTCCGTCAGGCTCAACCCGTTCTTCAGGGCTATGTCCAGCGCGGCTTCCCACGTGCCACACTCCTGCACGGCCACGTCGGCCAGCGTCTGTCCGTCTTTCACCGTCACCTCCATAGCTTTACTCTTTTTTTCTTCCGAAGGTGTAATACCACACAATGCCCCACACACCGCCAGCAACCACGCCGCCCGTCAGCCACACATACCACGGCACGCCTCTCTGCCTCTTTTCGCGCGTTGCCTCTTGGCGGCTCGTCGCTTCCTGGCTCGTTTGTTGGCTTGTGCCTCGCTGGGTTTCTGCGTGTTGGCTCTCGCTCGCCGTCGCTCGGCTGCTCTCGCGGTTGCGTTCGGCATTGCGGTAGTGTTCCAGCTTCACCACGTTCCCTGCCGTGTCCAGCGTCACCACCACCGAGTCTCTCACCACGGTCGAGTCCCTTGCGCTGCGCTCGTAGCGTATCACAACGGAGTCTCTCGTCACCACCGAGTCTCTTGTCACCACCGAGTCTCTCTTCGTTTGGCTTTCCTTCACGCTGGCGGTTCGTCGCGTGCTGGCGCAGCTCGTCAGCAGCATCGCCAATAGTAGCCACAATAGGTGTTTCATCGTCATATTCTTTTTAGATGTCCTTATATTCTTCCTTCGCCTCAAAGCAGGGGCAAGCCTTGATCCACTCGTTGCGCGTTATCCTGCCGTCACCGTTCAGGTCGGGCGAGAAGTCCCGGTGGCCTTGTATCACCGCTTTCGGGTATTTCCCCTTCAGCATCTTCAGCAACGCTCGCAGGCTCTTCTTCTGTGCCTCCGTGCGGTTGTCCGTCGCCTTCCCTTGGTTGTCTATGCCGCCTATGTAGGCCACGTTCACACTCACCGAGTTGTAGCCCTTCACGCCGTTGCTCACCTTCGCTTCGTCCAGCATCTGGTGCACCTTCCCGTCCGCGCTCACCACATAGTGGTAGCCGGGGTTCTTCCACCCCTTCCGCTTGAACTCCATTTCCAGCCCCTTGATCGTCGTCGTCTGGCTGCTTGCCGTGCAGTGCACGGCGATGTATTTTATCTGTCTCATTTCTTCTTCATCTTGTCGAGGACGGCTTCCACCTCCTCGGGTTTCACATTCAGTTTGCTCGCTATCTCGCCCACAAGGGCTTTCTTCAGCAGTTGCAGAAAGGGCAGGTTCGGAAAGCATATCAGCATGCTCGCAGCCGTGCTCCACAGCTCCACCAAGATGATGCAGATGCAAATCACGCTCGTCGTCAGCCCGTTCCCCACACCCATCAGTTTGTCTATCAGTATAAACAGCAGAACCACCGACCCATACACCGCCAACTTCGACAGTGAGTTCCTCATCAGTTCGCTCTTCGTAAACCGGCCCTGCTTCACGCTCGACGCTATGCCCCACAGCGCGTCCATCACCACCGCCACCACCGTGAAGCCCACCATCGTCTCATAGCCGGCTAGAAAGTTCGCCACCACAAGGCCGGCGCACACCGCCCAGCCCCACGCGCTCGACAAAACCTCCTGCAGTTTGTTCATAAAGTGTTCTAATATCATCGTTCCATTCCTCCTCTTTCGTTTAGTATTCTGCTTCTATCTCCACGCCCGTAGTCGTAACGCTCACGCTCTTCACCGTCTGACCGTCCATCTCCAGCTGCTCTTTTATCTCCGTCCGCCAATATAGGGGGTCGTTGTCCAGCAGCATGTCGCTCAGCCCCACTCCGGCCGAGGGGCGTTCCTTCAGCTCCCCTTTGTGCAGCATCAGCAGCAGGGCTTGGTTCTGACGCAGCGTGTCGCCCGTCGCCAAGTTGCCGTTCCTCACTTGGGGTTCCAGCACGTTCCGCTCGCCGTCCCATTGCAGTAGCATTCCGTTCATCACGTCTTCAGTGTTTTATCGTTTCGTCTTCATAGTCGCCTCTCCACAGGCGGTTCGCCGCTTTCAGCGGCTTCACCGTCACAAACGTCCCGCCGGGGTGCGTCACCGTCACTTGGTGTTGGTGGCTGTTAAAGGCGTCCACCAGCTCGTTCAGCTTCGCCGTCAGCGCCTCTATGTTCACCAGCCCGCCAAGGCTGCCGCCGTTCAGCTCTATCGTCGCCACTCGGTCCACTTGCACCACCACCAGCTCCGACAGGTCGCCGCTCAGGCTCACCATCGTCACTGCCGTCCCCACCTTCGGCGTCACCAGCATCCGCCCCTTGTCCTCCGTTTCCGAGGCTTTCAGCCGCACGCCGGGCACGTCCAGGCTACCCACGCTCACCGTGCAGGTCTGGCCCTCCACGCTCTTCACCACGCCTTGCCATATCGACACGGTCCTTCCGCCGCCCATCCTCGCCAGCTGGTCATGCAGTTTCTTGTATTCGTCCATCGCTTCGTCCTTTTTTTAAGGTGGGTTCTATAAATTAGCTTTGCTGGATTTTGAGACTATTTTCGAG
>CAVATZ010000073.1:0-11381 GCA_963591655.1 Clostridiales bacterium | reverse complement strand
TCTTTTTTAAAGTTATTAGCACTCAATACTTGACACTGCTAATAACCGGCGCTATAATACCCAATGTTCGAAGAAAAGAGATAGCAAGCAGCGGGGCTGACCCCGCGGTCTCGAATATAGTATGCAGGAGGTAAGAATATGAAACTGGTTCCGTTATTTGACAGAGTCGTACTGGAGAAGGAAAAGATGGAGGAGACTACCGCCAGCGGTATCGTTCTTCCCGGCCAGGATGACAAGGAAAAGCCGGGACAGGCTGTTGTTGTGGCTGTAGGCCCGGGCGGCGTTGTTGACGGCAAGGAAATCAAGATGCAGGTGAAGGAAGGACAGCATGTGATCTTCTCAAAGTATGCCGGCTCCGAGGTAGAGATCGAGGGCAAGAAGTATACGGTTGTGAAGCAGAATGATATTCTGGCTGTTGTAGAATAAGCTTTGCGGATTGGATTGTTAGGAGGTAATTGATATGGCTAAGGAAATTAAATATGGTGTTGAGGCCAGAAAGGCTCTCGAGGCAGGTGTGGATGCAGTGGCAAATACCGTTAAGGTAACCCTTGGACCGAAGGGCAGAAACGTGGTTCTGGACAAGAGCTACGGCGCACCGCTGATCACCAACGATGGTGTTTCCATTGCGAAGGAGATCGATCTCAAGGATCCCTACGAGAACATGGGCGCACAGCTGGTAAGAGAGGTGGCTTCCAAGACCAACGATGTTGCCGGTGACGGTACCACAACGGCAACCGTTCTGGCACAGGCCATCGTATCTGAGGGTATGAAGAACCTGGAGGCCGGCGCAAACCCCATCGTCCTTCGTAAGGGTATCCGCAAGGCCGTAGATGCCGCAGTAGAGTCCATCAAGGCACAGTCCTCTGTGGTAACGGGCAAGAGCCAGATCGCTAAGGTAGCCGGCATTTCCGCAGGCGACGAGAGCGTAGGCGAGATGGTGGCAGACGCTATGGAGAAGGTTTCCAAGGACGGCGTGATCACCGTTGAGGAGTCCAAGACCATGCAGACCGAGCTGGATCTGGTAGAAGGTATGGAGTTTGACCGCGGCTATGTCAGCGCTTATATGTGCACCGACATGGAGAAGATGGAGGCAACTCTGGACGATCCCTTCATCCTGATCACGGACAAGAAGATCTCCAACATCCAGGATATCCTTCCGCTGCTGGAGCAGGTAGTGAAGAGCGGTGCTAAGCTGCTGATCATTGCTGAGGACATCGAGGGCGAGGCGCTGACCACTCTCATCGTTAACAAGCTGAGAGGTACCTTCAATGTTGTTGCGGTCAAGGCGCCTGGCTACGGCGACAGACGTAAGGAAATGCTGAAGGATATCGCAATCCTGACCGGCGGCCAGGTGATCTCCGAGGAGATCGGTCTGGAGCTGAAGGATGCTTCCATCGAGCAGTGCGGCCGTGCGAAGTCTGTAAAGGTGACCAAGGAGAAGACCACCATCGTTGAGGGTCTTGGCGAGAAGTCTGACATCGAGGATCGTATCGCACAGATCAAGTCCCAGATTGCAAACACCACATCCGAGTTCGATAAGGAGAAGCTGCAGGAGAGACTGGCGAAGATGGCCGGCGGCGTAGCCGTAATCCGTGTCGGTGCTGCAACCGAGACCGAGATGAAGGAAGCTAAGCTTCGTATGGAGGATGCACTGAATGCAACACGTGCAGCCGTAGAAGAGGGCGTTATCGCCGGCGGCGGATCTGCTTACATTCACGCACAGGCAGCTGTCCAGAAGGTTGTGGACGCGCTGGAGGGTGACGAGAAGACAGGTGCAAAGATCGTGCTGAAGGCACTGGAGGCTCCGCTCTACACCATCGCAAGCAATGCAGGCCTTGAGGGCGCTGTCATTGTCAACAAGGTAAAGGAGTCTGCTGAGGGTCAGGGCTTCGATGCTTACAACGAGACCTATGTAGACATGCTTGAGGCCGGTATCCTGGATCCTGCAAAGGTAACCAGAACCGCTCTGCAGAATGCCGCTTCCGTAGCTTCTACACTCCTCACCACCGAGAGTGTTGTGGCGGACATCAAGGAGCCCGCAGCAGCCGCTGCCAATCCGAACGCCGGCATGGGCGGAATGATGTAAGAGCGGAGAAGTTTGCATCAGGCAAACTTCGGAGCGAGCTGACAACTTCCCCGGAGGGGGAGTTGCCTGCCGCAGGCAGGTTCATCGAGAGCCACAAGCTCGAGATGAATCCCGAATAATAAATTTAGTTAGCAAAATCCCGCCGAAGTTAAAACTTCGGCGGGATTTTTTGTCTATATACTGTACTGTAGACAACAAAAAACCGAACCCTTTCGGATTCGGTTTCTTCAGCGACGAGGATGAGACTCGAACTCACAACCCGCGAACGGGCACCAACTTTCCAGGCTGGCCGACTACCATTATCACACCTCGTCATATTCATTTGTGTTGCTCTTGACTTGCAACTCGTACATGATAGCATTCGCTCCCGCAGATGTCAAGAAAAAAATAGAAAAAGATTTTTTTTGTGCTATAATCTCTACTATGAGGCTGAACGTAAAACAAAAATTGATACTTTTGACCATATCGGTGGTGCTTCCCCTGGTGTTTATGGTGGTCTATATTCTGCGGGCCATGCTGGGCTACAGCGATGCCTATGACCGCATCGTCAGCAACATGACCACAGCGAACCAGTACAACCTGAATTTCGAGGAGGAGCTGGACGACAGCATTTACCGGCTGGTGGTCAGCGGCACCGCCTTTGATGCGGAGAGTCCGGCGGAGGCGGCGGAGAATCCCTATCAGCTGATCGACTCCCTGGAGGCGGACTTTCAGAGGCTGCAGGAGATCACGGAGAACGATGAGAGCCGGCAGCGGCTGCGGATTCTGCTCCGCAATGTCAGCACCTTGCGGGAACGGGTGGATGACATTGCCGACAATCTCCGGGAGGGCGGGCACTACGATGACAACATCGAGATGTTGAACGACAACATTTACATCCTGACGGAGCTGATCCAGGACAACATCCAGACCTACCTTTATTATCAGACCGAAAGCATTGACCTGTTGAAGAATACGCTGAATCATAATGTGCTGATCTTCAGCCAGCTGATGATCGGCGGGCTTTTGCTACTCTGCGTTCTGATCATGGCGGTGGTTTCGGTGCTGCAGCGGAGCATCACGGAGCCGCTGGCTGCCCTGGGAGAAACCACGAGGCAGATTGCGCAGGGGGATTTTTCTGCCAGGAGTGCGGTGAAGAGTCAGGATGAGCTGGGAACCCTGTCGGCCCGGGTCAATGAAATGGCGCTGGCGCTGGAGGGCATGGTGCAGCGGATTCATGAGGACGAAAGCCGGATGCGGCATGCGGAGCTGCGGCTGCTGCAGGAGCAGATCAACCCGCATTTTCTCTACAATACATTGGACACCATTGTCTGGCTTATCGAGGGCAATCAGTCGGAAGAGGCGGAGGAAATGCTTCTGTCGCTTTCCAATTATTTCCGTCTGGTGCTGAGCCGGGGCAGGGAATTCATCAGCCTGCGGGACGAGGAAAAGCACATCCGAAGCTATCTGGAGATCCAGCAGGTGCGCTATCGGGACATTCTGCATTATGAGCTGGCCATTCCGCCGGCGCTCTACGAGTATGAAATCATCAAGATGACGCTGCAGCCCATTGTGGAGAATGCCCTGTACCACGGCATCAAGAACAAGCGCAGCGGCGGTGTGATCCGTATCACGGGCGCCCTGGAGGGCGAGCAGCTGCTGCTGACGGTTTCGGACAACGGCATCGGCATGGAGCGGGAAACCCTGGAGAAGCTGCGGGAGGAAATCGCCAGGGCCTGCAAGGATACGGAGTCCGGCTTCGGCCTGGCCAATGTCAGCGAGCGCATCCGTATGAACTACGGCAGGGCATACGGGCTTTCGGTAGAATCCGCGCCGGGTGTGGGCACGACGGTGACGATACGGCTGCCGGCGGTCCGGAAAAGGGAGGCAGAAGATGAACAAACTTAGACTGGGAGCTGCGGCGGCAGGTCTGCTGGCAGCGGCCTTTCTGCTCGCAGGCTGCCTTCCCTCCGCCCGGGTTTCTGCAGAGACGGCAGTGGAGGAGAATACAGAGCAGAAGCTCCTAACGGTGGGCTTTTCGCAGCTGGGCGCGGAATCGCTGTGGCGGCGGGCCAATACGGCCTCCATCCAGGCGGCGCTTACCAGGGAAAACGGCTTTTATCTTCATTACAGCAACGCGCGGCAGCAGCAGAGCAATCAGATCAAGGCCATCCGCAGCTTCATTTCCCAGCAGGTGGACTATATCGTGTTCACACCGGTGAAGGAGGAGGGCTGGAAAACCGTACTGCGGGAAGCCCGGGAGGCGGAGATCCCCGTCATTATCCTGGACCGCATGGCGGATTTCGCCAGTGAGTCGGACTATACCACCTTTATCGGTGAGGATATGTATGCGGAAGGCGAGAAGGCGGCCCGATGGCTTTCGGAATATCTTGCGCGGAAGGGCAGGAGCGAGGAGGAGATCAATATCGTGGTGCTGCAGGGCACCAAGGGTTCTACCTCGCAGCTGGGGCGCACCATCGGCTTTGACCGTCTGGCGGAGCACTACAAGAACTGGCACATTCTGTCCCAGGTGGATGCAGATTTCACAAAGGCTAAGGGCAAGGAGGTCATGCAGGAATTTCTGAAGCGTTATCCGGAGCTCAATGTGGTGATCTGCCAGAATGATGATATGATGTTCGGTGCTCTGGAGGCCATGCAGGAGGCGGGGATCCGCACGGGAGAGGACGGCGACGTGATTCTCATTTCCTTTGACGGAACGAAGCAGGCGCTGCAGCTTCTGCAGAGCGGCGAGCTGAATGTGGACATTGAATGCAATCCGGAAAGCGGCGCATTGGTGGCGGAGGTGCTCAAGAAGCTTTCCCGGGGAGAGACTGTGGAAAAATGCTATTACCTGTCGGAAACGGTATTCACGCCGGAAAATGTAGATCTCTATATCGACAGCAGAAGCTATTGAGAATGATAACGAAGAGGATGAAGGAGGCAGAATGCTGAAGGTGTTTCTGGTGGAGGACGAAAGCGTGGTGCGGGAGAGCATCCGCGACAATATGCCCTGGGAGGAGTGCGGCTTTATGCTAACCGGGGACGCGGGTGACGGTGAGCTGGCGCTGTCCATGATGCGGAAGAATCCCCCGGATCTTCTGATCACCGACATTAAAATGCCCTTTATGGACGGCCTGACCCTCTGCCATATCGCAGGGGCGGAGTTTCCGGGCATGAAGAAGATCATCATGAGCGGTTATGATGATTTTGAGTTCGCCCGCAGGGCCATACAGGAGGGCGTGGACCAGTTCCTGACGAAGCCCATTACCCGGCGGGTCATGAAGCAGGCGCTGATCGACATCCGGGAGAAGCTGAATGCAGAGCAGGAGCAGCATCAGTATCAGGAGCGATTTCTCCTGGAAAACCGGGAATACGAGCAGTATCAGCGGCGGGATTTCCTGGAGAAAATGTTCGGGGGCCGCATGTCGGTGGAGGAAATCTACGAAAAGGCCGGCAAGCTGGGGCTGTCCATGAACTCCGAGGCCTACAATCTGATCCTTTTCAATCTGCTTCCCCAGCAGGACGGCCGGGACGAAAAGGACGAGTCGTTGTGTCAGGAGCGGGAGACAGAGCTGATCCGCTACTTCCTGCGGTTTCCGGAATATGTGCTTTCCCGCTGGAGCATGAATGCCTGCTGTGTCATCGTGAAGGGATCGCCGGAAACGGTGGCGGAATATACCCATAAGGGCATCGAACAGATTCGCAGGGTCCTGGCGGACAGTGGGGACAGACTGCATTGGCATGCGGCAGCGGGGCAGCCGGTGACCCGCTTCAGCGAGCTTGCGGCCTGCTATGCAAGGGTAAATCATATTTTTGCGGCCCGCTTCTGGCTGCCGCAGAAGCATGTTCTCACCGAGGAGGATGTGCTGCCCCTGGGGGCCGGCGAAAATGCGGATATCCGGGACGTGGAGGCAGAGGACGTGAATCCGGCCATTCTCCGGGATTTCCTTTCCGAGGGACAGGAGGGTAATGTTGCCGAGTTCATCGAAGGGTATCTGGGCAAGATGCGGGAGGTGCTGCATTCCAAGATCTTCCGGAATTATCTGGCGCTGAGCGTCTGCTTCACGGTGCTGCGCTTTGTGCAGAAGCTGGGGATAGATAAGGAAAGCTTTCTGACGGCGGCGCAGGTAGAGGCGGAGCATCTCGAGCTGTCGGAGGCGGAGCTTCCGAGCTTTATGGAGAAGCTGCTGACGGCGGCGATTCGTCAGCGGGACAGCATTCATGAGCAGGAAAATCAGGGCATGATCGAAAGGGCGCTGGTCTACATAGATGCGCATTTCACCGAGGAGGAACTGTCTCTCACTCGGGTGGCCGGGGAGTTGGGCGTCAGCAGCAGCTACTTCAGCGGAGAGTTCAGCCGGGCGAGGCAGCAGACCTTTGTGGAGTACATCACGGAGAAGCGCATGACGCTGGCCAGGAAGCTTCTGGCGGAGGAGCGGCTCTCCACCCAGGAAACGGCCCAGCGGGTGGGATACAAGGACGCCCACTACTTCAGCTTTGTATTCAAGAAGACCCAGGGCATGTCAGCCCGGGAGTTTCGCAGTCAGCAGGCAGCCAGGGAAGGATAAGTCGGAACAATTCGCAGAAAAGACTTGCAGGTGACGTAACGTCACCCTTTATGGTATGATTATGATAATGTAGAGCTGTCCTCGGTTGAGGGCAGCATCGTAGGGATCGCCTCGACGGTCGGAAAGGAAAGAAAATGAAATATATCGTAACAGGCGGCGCCGGCTTTATCGGC
This sequence comes from Clostridiales bacterium, assembly GCA_963591655.1. GTDB lineage: Bacteria > Bacillota > Clostridia > Lachnospirales > Lachnospiraceae > Oribacterium. Next base: position 4,575 of record CAVATZ010000073.1, on the reverse strand, counting down.
GGCAACTTCATGCACTTTGCTGTCAACACCTATCCGGAGGACATGTGGATCTGTCTTGACAAGCTGACCTATGCCGGAAATCTGGAGACCCTGGCGCCGCTGGAGGGCAAGCCCAATTACCGCTTCGTGAAGGGCGACATTGCAGACCGTGACTTCGTGTTCGAGCTTTTCCGTACAGAGAAGCCGGATGTGATCATCAATTTCGCCGCAGAGTCCCACGTGGACCGTTCGGTTTCGGATCCCGACATTTTCCTGAAGACCAATGTCGGCGGCACGGTTACCCTGCTGGACGCCTGCCGTGAATTCGGCATTCAGCGTTATCATCAGGTATCCACCGATGAGGTGTACGGAGACCTGCCGCTGGATCGCCCGGATCTCTTCTTCACAGAGGACAACAAGATCAAGGCATCCTCTCCCTATTCTGCATCAAAGGCATCCTCTGATCTCTTTGTGCAGGCTTATCACAGAACCTTCGGCATTCCGGTGACCATCAGCCGCTGCTCCAACAACTATGGCCCCTACCACTTCCCGGAGAAGCTGATTCCGCTGGTGATCTCCCGCGCCCTGAATGATGAGAAGATCCCGGTTTACGGCAACGGCGCCAATGTCCGTGACTGGCTGTATGTGACAGACCACTGCAAGGCCATTGATCTCATCGTGCGGAAGGGACGTGTCGGCGAAGTCTATAACATCGGCGGACACAATGAGCGCACCAATCTGGAGGTGGTGAAGACCATTCTGAAGGCGCTCGGCAAGTCGGAGGATCTCATTGAGTATGTGACAGACCGTCCCGGTCATGATCAGCGCTATGCCATGGATCCGGAGAAGATCGAGACCGAGCTGGGCTGGAAGCCGGAGTATACCTTTGACACCGGTATCCCCGTGACCATTGACTGGTACCTGAATCATAAGGACTGGTGGGAGCATATTCTCAGCGGCGAGTATCAGAGCTACTTCGACAAGATGTATGTGGAAGGGAAAGGACTGAAGTAAAATGAAGGGAATCGTTTTGGCAGGCGGCGCGGGCACGCGCCTTTATCCTCTGACCATGGTGACCAGCAAGCAGCTGCTGCCGGTGTACGACAAGCCCATGATCTACTATCCGCTGTCTACTTTAATGCTGGCGGGCATCCGGGATATTCTGATCATTTCCACGCCGGTGGATACCCCGCGCTTCGAGGCGCTGCTGGGAGACGGCAGTCAGTTCGGTCTGAATCTGTCCTACAAGGTACAGCCCTCACCGGACGGACTGGCCCAGGCCTTCCTGCTGGGAGAGGAGTTTATCGGTGATGACGCCTGTGCCATGGTGCTCGGCGACAACATTTTCTACGGCAACGGCTTCGGTCGGCTGCTGCGTACCGCAAAGGATGATGCGGAGCAAGGCAAGGCAACGGTTTTCGGCTACTATGTGACGGATCCGGAGCGTTTCGGTATTGTGGAGTTTGATGAAAACGGACAGGCCATCTCCATTGAGGAGAAGCCGGCAGAGCCCAAGTCCAACTATGCGGTGACCGGCCTGTATTTCTACCCGGCAGGCGTCAGCGGGAAGGCCAAGGAGGTGAAGCCCTCTGCCCGGGGCGAGCTGGAGATCACGACCCTCAACGACATTTACCTTCAGAACGGCGATCTGAATGTGCAGCTGCTGGGCCGCGGCTTCGCCTGGCTGGACACAGGAACCATGGACAGTCTGGTGGAGGCAGCCGATTTTGTGCGCATGATCGAGCAGCGCCAGGGCATCACCATTTCCGCACCGGAGGAGATCGCCTACATCAACAAGTGGATCGACAAGGCACGTCTGATGGAATCCGCACAGCGCTACGGCAAGAGCCCCTACGGCGCACACCTCAAGGCCGTGGCGGAAGGAAAGGTGCATTACTGATTGGCTGAGGAGTATACCTCCGGTGCCTTTGCCCGCAGGGCCCATGTGACCCTGCGGACCATCCGCTATTATGACCAGAAAAACCTCCTGAAGCCGTCCCGGGTCACGGAGGGAGGCGCCCGCCGCTACACGGATGCGGATCTGGCGAAGCTACAGCAGATTCTGCTGCTCAAGTATCTGGGATTTTCGTTGGAGGACATCAAGGAAATGACGGTGGCCTCCAGGGACCGGAGCCTCCTGATGGATTCGCTGCGCATGCAGAAGCGGATGCTGCGGGAGCGCATCGGGGAAATGGAGTCCATGATCGATGCCATCGGCGAGACGGAGGAGGCCCTCGGGAACCGGCAGGAAATCAACTGGAACAGCATGCTGGAGCTGATCCATCTGACGGCCATGGAGCGGAGCCTGAAGACCCAGTATCTGAATGCCCAGAACATTGAGGCCCGCATAGCGCTGCACCGGGACTATTCGGAAAATCCGGAGTCCTGGTTTCATTGGATTCTGGAACAGGCGCAGCTTCGCCCGGGAATGCGGATTCTGGAAATCGGCTGCGGCAACGGTGCCCTGTGGACAGAAAACCGGGATGCGCTGCCCGAAGACATTTACATCGTACTTTCAGACATCTCCGAGGGGATGGTGCGGGAGACGGAACGGCAGCTGACGGATCCTCGCTTTTCCTTCGCGGTCTTTGACTGTGCCGAGATTCCCTTTGCGGCGCAGCGCTTCGATCTGGTGATTGCGAACCATCTTCTTTTTTATGTGTCGGATATCGGGAAGGTGCTGCGGGAGGTGAAGCGGGTGCTCGTGCCGGGCGGCACATTTCTGGCGGCCACCTACGGCAGCCGGCATATGCAGGAGATCACGTCCCTGGTGCAGGAATTTGACCCGGGCATCGTGCTGTCAGCAGAGCGGCTCTATGAAAACTTCGGCCTCGAGAACGGCGCGGCGTTGCTGCAGCCTTATTTTTCCTCTGTGTGTTGCCGTCGTTATGAGGATGCCATTTATCTGGAGAAGCCGGAGCCGCTGATTGCCTACATCCTGTCCTGCCACGGCAATCAGAACAGTGTGCTGCTGAACCACTACAAGGAATTCCGGGATTTCGTGGCTCGGAAGGTGCAGAGGGGCTTCCGCATCACAAAGGACGCGGGATGCTTTGTTTGTCGGGGATAATGCTTGCCATGGGCAGCAGAATGGTGTTATAATCACTAGGTACAACAAAAGGGGAGCTTGCGCAGGAAGCAGGCTGAGAGTGGGATGCGTTCCCAGACCCGTAAAACCTGATGTGGATAATGCCAACGTAGGAAACATAAATGGGACTTTAAGCCATCGTGATGCTGCCGCGTTGCGATGGCTTTTTCGCGTTCAGAGCTTCTTGCCGGCTCGCGCTTCTGTGCGTTCTGCGCATCATCCACAGTCAGGAAATTTCAGGAGGATGCTATGAGAAATTACGCAACACAGATGGAGGCTGCCCGGAAGGGCATTGTGACACCGGAGCTTCAGCGGGTGGCTGAGAAGGAGCAGATGACGGTGGAGGAGCTGATGCCTTTGGTTGCCGAAGGCAAAGTGGCGATCTGTGCCAACAAGAATCATAAATGTCTGGACCCGGCGGGCGTCGGCTCCATGCTGCGGACGAAGATCAATGTGAATCTGGGAATTTCCGGAGATGTGAAGGATTATCATGTGGAGATGGAGAAGGTCATGGAGGCGGTGCACATGGGTGCGGATGCCATCATGGACCTGTCGAGCCACGGCAATACCGTTCCCTTCCGGCGGAAGCTGACAGCGGAGTGCCCGGCCATGATCGGCACGGTGCCGGTCTATGATTCTGTGATTCATTACCAGCGGGATCTGGATACCCTGACGGCGCAGGATTTTATTGACGTGGTGCGTCTGCATGCGGAGGACGGCGTGGACTTCGTGACGCTGCACTGCGGCATCAGCCGGAAGACCATTGATGAGATCCGGAACGGAAACCGGAAAATGAATATTGTATCCAGAGGCGGCTCCTTGGTATTCGCCTGGATGTGCATGACCGGAGAGGAGAATCCCTTCCTTTCTCATTTTGATGAGATTCTGGAGATCTGCCGGGAATACGATGTGACCATTTCTCTGGGAGATGCCTGTCGGCCGGGATGCCTTGCGGATGCCACGGACATCAGCCAGATCGAGGAGCTGGTGACCCTGGGCAAGCTGACCCAGCGTGCTTGGGCAAGGGATGTGCAGGTGATGATTGAGGGACCGGGACACATGCCCATGGACCAGATTGCAGCCAATATGAAGATCGAGCAGACCATCTGCAAGGGTGCGCCCTTCTATACCCTCGGACCGCTGGTGACAGACATTGCGCCGGGCTATGACCACATTACCGCAGCCATCGGCGGAGCCATTGCCGCCGCCAACGGTGCAGCCTTCCTTTGCTATGTGACGCCGGCAGAGCACCTGGCACTGCCGAATCTGGAGGATGTGAAGCAGGGTATCATGGCTTCAAAGATTGCAGCCCATGCGGCAGATATCGCCAAGGGCGTTCGGGGTGCCATGGACCAGGACAACCGGATGGCGGATGCGAGACGGAAGCTGGACTGGGAAGCCCAGTGGGCCTGTGCCATGGATCCGGAAACCGCAAAGCGGATCCGGGCAGACCGCGCGCCGGAGCACGAGGATACCTGCTCCATGTGCGGCAAGTTCTGTGCCGTCCG
>CAVATZ010000072.1:0-11490 GCA_963591655.1 Clostridiales bacterium | reverse complement strand
GATTCCGTCCGGAACACCTTCTCCGCAAAGTTCCGGATATTTTCCTCTGTGTAGTGACTTTCGTCCGCATTCACCAGATAGTCTGCCTCGATCAGGATCTGGTAATCCATGCCCTCAATGTTCTGCAGGGTATGATGATGTCCCACCAGAAAAGCAACACGGTCCACCTCTGCCTCCGTGAGGCCGGTAGCGGCCAGGAATTCCCGTACCAGCGGATCGCCCTCCAGCTCCTGGTACTTTCCGTTGGTGTTGCCGTACTTTCTGCGGCAGAGCGGACAGGCAATGTCATGGGTGATCGCTGCTGTCTCCAGAATGAACTGGGTTTCCGGCTCCAGTCCCTCCAGCTCTCCGATGGTTTTGGCAAAGGTCCATACCTTCATAAAGTGATTGATGTCTGCATGATTCCCCTCGGAAAATTCCACCATCCGCTTCATAATCTGTGCAATCGTCATATTTCTGCCCTCTCTTTCCGGTTATGGTGTTTTCAGCATCGCACATCGCTTCGACGAGCGAGCTCTGCTATGCATTTTACGAATTTTTTTGTGATGCCAAACAGTTACAGTTTACCACTTCACCCGCTTAATTACTATCCGACAGCGAGAAGGCCGCACTATATTTTTTACCGTCCATGCTGTGATTGTAGGCAAGATACTCGTATTTCAGGATGTCCGCACCGAAGGGACAGGCATCGGTATCTGCCGCCTCCCAGGAATAGTAGTTTCCGTCCGCATCAAAGCAGCCCAGGGGTGAGATCACCGGCACATTCTGAGAAAGAGACAGCAGAAAACGATTGTACGGCGTCATTTCCAACCCGGAAAGCTTCAGCACATAGGAAGAAAGATAGAGCGCACTGAGCTTACCCATGTTCTCAGAGGTCTGCGCGTAATTGGTCCAGATCACAAAGGGCGTCTGGTACCAGATCAGCCGGTCCTTGGCCGGGATCACCATATCCTCACTGAGTCCGGCAATCTCATAATAAAAATCATCCTCTATCGCCGGCTGATGATCACCGAACATGACGATCATGGTGGGCTGGTCACAGCTCTGGAAATACGTGATGAGTTGTTCAAAGGCCGCGTCCGACCGCTTCACCAGAGAGAGATACTGCTCCGCCTGGGGATACTTTCCGGCCAGCTCTCCCGTCAGCTGCACCTCCTCCGGAAAATTCTCATACTTATAGGCATAACCCCCGTGGTTCTGCATCGTGACATTAAACAAAAAGAGCTTGTCCTCCGGCGAATCCTTCTGCTCCACCTGCCTGATGAGCTCTGCAAAATCTGCCTGATCGCTGACATAGTTCCGAAGCTGCTCCGCACCGTCATAGTAGTCAATGTCGTAAAATTCGTCGAAGCCGAAATCCTCATAGACCGTCTTCCGATTCCAGTTGTCCGCGGGATAGGGATGCATCGCCACCGCACGATAGCCCTGGGCCTTCAGCGTGCTGACAAGAGACAGCGCCCCCGAACGGATGTTAAACTGGTAAGCATTGGAATTCATGGGCAGAATCGCCGTGGAATCCCCCGTCAGGAACTCCGCCTCCGTGTTGCAGGTCATAGAGCCGAACACCGGCACGCAGAGACTTCCCCGCACCGTGTTCTCCGTCAGACTGTTCCAGAAGGGCATATAGTCCACATTCGTGGTGAAGTCCCCCGCCACCTGCAGATCGGAAAAGCTCTCATTCATGATGCAGATGATGTTTACCGGGGTAATGTCGGCGGCCGCCGCTGCCTGACCGTCCTCTTCTGTCTCCATTTCCGCCACTATGTCCGCGAGCTTCGCCTGGCTGTAGCCTGCCGGTGCCTGCTCCATCACATAGCGAAGGGACAGGGCCGTCGCCATCACGTAGCCATAGCTCTCATAGCTGGATTCCACGTCCCAGGAATTGATGTCGTAATTCTCCCTCGGACGAATATTTTTATAGAAATGACTGCAAAACAGGAGCACGCTCACCGCACAGATGCCGAACAAGCCCGCACGATGCTTCAGCTTCTTTACCCGGAAGGGACAGAGAATGGCCAGCAGGTCCAGTCCCGCCTGCACGGCCGCCGCCTGCTTCATCTCCGTACTGATGCTGAAAACATAGTTGGAGGCCACCGACATCGCCGTACCGAAGGCATTTAAATCCGAAAACATGATGGGGCGGCTCCGGAAGCCCACCACAAAGCTTTCTGCCACAGACAAAAGGAAAAGAGCCGCAGAAACGATGGGGATCGCAATGCGGGTGCTGCCGCTGATGCCGAGGAGCAGCAGGTACAGACAGTAGATGAAGGCAATGTTGTAGGACCTGAAGATGCCTTCAATGTTTCCCAGATTCCCCGTCACCGTTTCAAAGAGATAAAAAGAAACAAAGGGCATAAGAAAGAAGCACAGCAGCCCCGCCATGCTTCTCAGAATGCGCAATGCTTTGACCCTGCCGGCCTTCTTCTCCTCCGCAGAAAGGACCATTTCCGGTGTTTTTTCGGGTCGATGTAAATTTTCCTGTGTATCCAATTCAATGCCTCAATCCTTCATCAGCTTTTGCCAGTGCGCCACCATCTTCTCGAAGCTGTCCTCCGATATGACGTGCTCCACCTGGCAGGCCTCCTCGGCCGCAGTTTCCGGATCGATGCCCACCGATTCAAAAACCTTTGTAAAAAAGCGGTGCTTCTCCAGCGTCTGCTCCGCCAGCGTCTGTCCCGCCTCCGTCAGAAGCACCCGCCAGTCATCCCGGACGATCAGCTGCTCATCCTCCAGCTTCCGAAGGGCCAGGGATACGCTGGGCTTGGAATAATGCAGCTGCTCCGACACATCCGTCGGCCGACAGGCCCCCTTTTCCCGAATCACCAGAAGGATAGCCTCCAGATAATCCTCCTTCGACTGTCCAGAACTGTTCCGCATATTTTTCTCCTTTAAACATTAGTTAGCCGTTCTTAATGTTTGTTATTGTATGCTTCATGCAACGGATTGTAAAGCGGGAATTCTGCGGCACTCGAAGGTCTCGTGCACGCACAGTGCCCCTTGCACTTTTTTGTTGTCCGGAATATCATAAAGAAGTATATTCGGAAAACAGCGGCCGATTGGGGGCACCACCTTCTGTCGCTATACAAAAGTGATGCAAAAAAGGGAGGAGAAAATGCATACTGCATTAACAATCGCCGGAAGTGATTCCAGCGGAGGCGCCGGCATCCAGGCAGATATCAAAACCATGACCGCCCACGGCGTCTACGCCATGTCCGCGATCACCGCTTTGACTGCCCAGAATACGACCGGCGTAACAGGCATTCTGGAGGTGACTCCTGACTTTCTGGCGGAGCAGCTGGATCGGATTTTTGAGGACATTCGTCCGGATGCGGTCAAAACCGGCATGGTTTCCTCTGCGGCGCTGATTGAAACCATTGCGGATAAGCTGAGATCCTACCACGCAGAAAACATCGTGGTGGATCCCGTTATGGTGGCCACCAGCGGCGCACGTCTGATCAATGAGGCGGCCATCGAGACACTGAAAACAGAATTATTGCCTCTTGCAGCCCTGATCACACCGAATATTCCGGAAGCCGCCGTGCTTTCCGGCATGTCCATTCAGTCCGCGCAGGATATGGAAAAAGCCGCCGCCGCGATTGCGGATACCTTCGGCTGCGCCGTTCTCTTAAAGGGCGGGCACAGTCTGAACGATGCCAACGATCTCCTCTACCAGCCGGGAAAGGTTCCTGTATGGTTCCGGGGAAAGCGCATCGACAATCCGAACACCCACGGCACCGGCTGCACCCTTTCCTCCGCCATTGCATCGAACCTGGCCAAGGGACGGGATCTGGAGACCGCCGTCCGCTATGCCAAAAACTACATCTCCGGTGCACTGGCCGCCATGCTGGATCTCGGCAAAGGCAGCGGTCCCATGAATCATGCCTTTGCCATCTCGGGCGAATATCCGGACTGATGCCCGATTGTCATCGCTGCAGGAGCAGAAAGCGAGGACAAATTTTATGAAACAGGATTATGTAAAAAAGCTGACCTTAACCGGCATTCTGTCGGCTGTTGCCATTGTGGGCAGCATGTTTTCCTTCCCCATCTTCGGTGCCAAGTGCGCACCGGTTCAGCATTTCGTGAACGTGCTCTGTGCCGTTACCGTCGGTCCCTGGTGGGGACTGGCCCAGGCCTTCAGCAGTGCCCTGATCCGGAATCTTCTGGGTCTCGGCAGTCCGCTGGCCTTCCCCGGCAGCATGTGCGGCGCGCTTCTCTCCGGCCTGCTCTATCGTTACGGAAGGAAGCTGCCCCTGGCCTATTTCGGTGAGGTTTTCGGCACCGGCATCATCGGCGGCATGCTGGCCTACCCGGTGGCGGTGCTCGTCATGGGAAACAGCGCCGCTGCCCTCTTCACCTTCGTGGTGCCCTTCCTGGTCAGCACCTGCGGCGGCACGGTTCTGGCAGCCGTCATTACCCTGCCCATGCGGCACCTGTCGGCCCTGCCTTCATTATCCTGAAAGGACTGTCCGCCGGGAAAAACAGGCTGATGTATAAAACTTCTTTACAGCCCCTTTAAAAAGGTTTACTATGCACGGGTAACATACAGATAGGTCGGCGATCGCCGACACTAGATGCAGAGTAGAAATTTAAGCGTTGAGTGCCCTGAGGACGGGGAGTTGCCCCAGGGACAAAGCGGATTCATCATGGTCCCACGGTTTAAATTTCGCATCCCGCTGCATAGATGGCGCAAAAACCTTCTTTGTAGTCAGGGACTGTAAAGGAGGCTTTTTATGTTTAAGACACAGAAAACAACCCGTACCCTCGTGCTCCTTTCCGTTCTTGCCGCACTGCAGATCATCCTTGCGAGATTCTGCTCCTTCAATGCCTGGAACGTTCGGATCGGGCTCGGCTTCATTCCCGTGGCGCTGGCCGGTATCTTCTTCGGCCCCCTGCCGGCGGCTCTCGTGGCTGCTGTCAGTGATTTTCTCGGTGCCATCCTCTTTCCCACCGGCACCTATTTCCCCGGCTTCACCCTGACCGCTGCCTGCACCGGCCTCAGCTTCGGCTTCCTGCTGCACAACAAATTGCAGCTGCCGCGCATTCTTCTCGCGGTAGGCCTGAACCAGCTCATCATGAGTCTCTGCATGAATACCCTTTGGATCTCCGTTCTCTACGGTTCCTCCTTCACAGGACTCCTCTCCACCCGCGCACTGCAGGTGATCGTCATCGCGCCCATTCAGATCATGATTCTCACGGCTCTGTCCGGTGTTCTGAAAAGAGCCGATCTTCAGAAGGTATTTGCCGCATGACGTGGGACGAGACCTTTTCGCAGCTTTCCGCAGACTGGAAAACCAGCAGCCCGGATCCCGCCCGCATGCAGGAATTTCTTGCCCGGCTGGGACATCCCGAAAAATCCCTGCACTTTGTGCACATCGCCGGCACCAACGGCAAAGGCTCTGCCTCTGCCATGATCAGCCGCATCCTGACCGAGGCAGGCTATCGCACCGGTCTCTACATTTCCCCCCATCTCCTCCGCGTCAATGAGCGCTGGTCCATCGATGGACAGGAAATTTCCGATGCGGAGCTGTCCGCCCAGCTGGCACTTCTCCGGCCCCATATTCTGTCCATGACGGACAAGCCCACCAAATTCGAAATTCTGACGGCACTGGCCTTCCAGTACTTCAAGGCGCAGCACTGCGATATCGTGGTGCTGGAGGTGGGTCTCGGCGGCCGTCTCGATGCCACCAATGCCATCCCTGTGCCGGACTGCGCGCTGATCATGAGCATCGGTCTGGAGCACACGGAGATCCTGGGGGACACCATCGAGAAAATCGCCCGGGAAAAGGGCGGCATCATCAAGGAGGGCGGCAGTGTCGTCCTCTATCCCCAGAAGGCCGGACCGGAGGCTGTTTTCCAGCTTCTGGCCATGGAAAAACACGCCGCACTCCGGCTGGTGGATCCTTCTGCACTGACAGAGCTGCCCTCCTCCCGGGATAATGTCTTCGGCACGGCTTCCACGAACACGCCCTCGGCATCGGCTGCCGCTGCTGCCGATACACTGCCCCCGCTGCTGCAGCATTTTTCCTATAAAAAAAGAAAGAATCTCGCCCTGTCTCTCCTCGGCAGCTACCAGTGCCGCAACGCCTGCGCTGTCCTGGAGGTCATGGATGTCCTGCAGGAAAAGGGCTGTGACATTCCCGAAGCGGCCATCCGCCGGGGACTGCAGACCGTCTCCTGGCCCGGCCGCTTCGAGGTGGTCAGCCGGCAGCCGCTCTGTATCCTGGACGGTGCCCACAATCCGAACGGCGTTGCCGCCCTGATGGACACCCTGCGCGATTTCCTGCCCGACTTCTCCTTCACCTTTGTGGTGGGCGTCATGGCCGACAAGGACTACCATCGCATGCTGCAGATGGCGGCACCTCTGGCGGATCGCTTCATTGCCGAACTGCCGGATTCCGGCAGTGACCGGGGACTGCAGACAGAGAAGCTCGCCGCAGAGATCCGAAAATACTTTTCCGGCCCCGTGGAAACGGCACCCACCGTCACCGCCGGACTCGCCCGGGCCTGCGCACTTGCGACATCGGGGACAGCTTCCTCTACACAGCAAAACGACGCTGACGGGCCCCGACAGACAAGCTGTCAGACCTCCCGCCAGCGCCGGGCGATCGTATGCTTCGGCTCCCTCTACCAGGCCGCAGAGGTCAGGGCGTTCTTTGCCTAACGCCCTGATGCCTTCAATTGCAGATCTCTGTCGGCAGCAAGCCTTTTTCTTTTGCATACGCATGGGCTTCTTCCTTGAAATGACGGATGGCCTGTGCGTTGAGCCGGTCCGGATGCGCGTTGGAGATCAGATAGCAGATGCGTGTAGGCGGCGGATCAAGCAGCTCATAAATCTGCACAGGGAATTCACGCGTGATCTCCGGCAGGTTGCTGCATTGAATAATGGCCCAGCTTTCCGGCTGCCGCAAAAACTGCTTCATGACGTTGCAGGAATCTACATGAATGAGATAATTCTGATCACCGAAGCGATTGCTGTGCCAGGTATCAAACGCCGGATTCCAGCGTTGATATATTTCTGCCCTTGGATTAAAGCGATCCAGCTTTGTCAGAATGGGCTTTTCCGGGTGATCACAGGCCTGTACCACAACATAATCCAGTTTAAAAAGAGCATCGCAGAGAACGCCGGGGACCTCAGAAGCCGTGGAGACAAATGCCAGGTCAAGCTGCTTGTTTGCAACCATCTGATAGGCTTCAATGGATTGATAGATCAATAGAGACATCCTGGTGTGATACTGAGCGATAACCCTGTTGCAGATATCGGGGACCAACGTGGCACTGAGACTGCCAATGGAAGAAATCGTCACACTGTTGGATAAGTGTTCCTGTGTATCGTCCATCTCATGATACAGCTCCAGAAATTTTTGAGCAGTATTCAGAAATGCTTCACCGCGCGGTGTGAGCGAAATATTCTTTTTCCCTTTTTCCCGATGAATGAGCGTACATCCCAGCTCATTTTCAAGCTGCTGAATGCGGGCAGAAATAGCAGGCTGTGTCTTGTACAGAAGCTCGGCAGTTTTCGTAATGCTGTTTGTTTCGCAAAGAACAACGAATGTCTCAAACAGGTTATAGTCCATAAACATCCCTCTTGCCGAATCAAATAAAAAAGATTTTTATATTATAAAGAAAAAGTATCGATTTGTCAAAAAACAGAGGCGGATGTACATTACAGACAACGTATCATATGCTCTAAGCTTCATATCAGGAAAAGGAGAAAATCATGGCTGCAACAGGATACACCGCAAATATGTTTGACGCAGCGGAATTGGCCGCTCTGCGCACGAAATTCAACTATGTCGATACCGACATCAAGGGCCGCCACCGTCTCTTTATGGACAATGCAGGCGGCTCCCTTCGCCTGAAAGCTGCAGAGGATGCCTTCAAGCGCGTAAGCGAGATGCCGGATGCTTCCGAGCACACCAACGAGCTGGCCCTGGAGCTGATGGCCCTGGAGGACAAGGCCCGCGCCGACATCAAGCACATCATCTTCGGCGCAGAAACCGGCGTGATCTACCCCAGCTACACCGCTTCTCAGATTATGATGGATGTGGCCCGTATCTTCGGCGACCATGCCAAGGGCAGCAACTACGTTACTACTGTACTAGAGCATCCGTCCTCCTTCGATGCCATGACCTATAACGCTGAGAAGCACGGCTGCGAGCTGCGCGTGGCGCAGGCCAATCCCGTCACCGGCGGCGTGGATGCTGATGCGGTCCTCTCCCTCATTGATGAGAATACCGCTGTCCTGAGCTGCATGGCTGCCTCCAACATTTCCGGCTATATCTACGATCTGGAGACCGTCTGCAAAAAAGCCCGTGAAGTCAATCCTGACATCTTCATTATCTGCGATGCCGTTCAGCACGCGCCCCACGCTGCACTGAACCCCGAAGCCCTGGGCGTGGACATGATGCATTTTGCCCCCTACAAGTTCTTCGGTGTCCGCGGCTTCGCGCTGGCGTGGCTGTCCGACCGTGTGGCTGAATTCGACCACTACCGCCTGCTGGGCAAGGCAAAGAATGATTGGGAAATCGGCAGTCCGGCCACCGCACAGTTTGCCGCCGTACAGCAGATCATCGAATACGTCGTTGCACTGGGCAAGGTGAAGCGCTCCGGCGAGACTGACCGCCGTGCCCTGTATGAGGCAGGCATGAAGCGCATCGCCGATCATGAACGCGGTCTGCTGGAGATGATGCTGGAGGGCACCGGCAAGATGTCCGGCCTGCGCCACATGGAAGGTGTCACCGTTCAGATGGACGGCAAGGATCTGACCACCCGTGACCTTATTCTCGGTATTGAGCTTGCCAACATTCCCTGCGAGCAGGCCGTCAAGGAGTACGACAAGCGCGGCATCGTTACCTTTGACCGCTCCGCCAGCAGCCTGTATTCCCGCCGCATGCTGGATGCCTTCGGCCTGAAGGGTGTTGTCCGACTGTCTCCGCTCCACGTCAATTCTGCAGAGGACATCGAGGAATTCCTGCAGATCACGGCGGATATGGTCAAGGCGGCCAGGTAAATGCATACCGGCAAGGAGAAACGCGTCAACTAATATAGGAGGAAATTACCATGACTGCGTCTAAGAAACAAAAGAAGCTCGGCCTCGGCGGCCGGATCCTGATCGGCATCATCATCGGTCTTGCCATCGGCTTCATTTCACCGTCACTTGCTTCGATACTGTCCCCGCTGGGAACCATCTTCCTCCGCTTGCTGAAAATGATCATGGTTCCGCTGGTCTTTTTCAGCATCACCAGCGGTGTCTGCAAGATGGGTGATGTCAAGCAGCTGGCCTCTGTCGGCATTCGCTTTGTGCTCTACATTCTCGTCACTTCGGGTCTGGCCTCTCTCGTCGGCGTCATTGTCGGTCTGCTCTTCCATCCGGGCCGCGGCACAACGGAATTTCTGGATGCCTCGGCCTCTGTGGAAAGCGTGAGCTACAACTTCATTGACAATGTCGTCTCCTGGGTGCCTGACAATGTCGTCAATGCGATGGCAACCGCCAATATGCTGCAGGTTATCGTATTTGCCCTCTTCCTTGGGGTAGCCCTGCTGAGCCTGGGCGAGAATGCCAAAAACGTCACTGCCTTCATTGACCAGAGCAGTGATGTCATGCTGAAGATTGTCGAATACATCATGGCTGTCTCCCCCATCGGCATTGCCTCCCTGATGGCAACGATGGTCTCCACCATCAGCGGCGCAACGATGAAGGAGGTCGTCTCCTTCATTATCATGGACTACGGCTGCGGCATCGTCATTCTGCTCCTCCTTTACCCTCTTATCATAAAACTACTCGCTCGTGTGCCCGTTCTTCCCTTCATGAAGAAGATATCCGAGCCCATGATCGTGGCAGTGACCACCACATCCTCTGCTGCTACTCTGCCGATCTCCATCAAGGTCGCCGATGAAAAAATGGGTATACCTGAAAATATCTATGGATTCACCCTGCCTCTTGGCAACACCTGCGGCATGAACGGCTTCGCCATGTTCATCGGCCTGTGCTGCATCTTCGCCTCCAATCTGTACGGCATGCCCGTCACCATTGCTTCTCTGGCGCAGTTCATCTTCCTTGGCATCATTCTCTCGGTGGGTGCTGCGGGCGTCAAGGGCGCAGGTATCGTCATGTCTACGGTTCTGCTGGAATCCATCGGCATGCCGCTGACCCTCATTCCCATTCTGGCAGCGATCTGGCCTGCCATCGACCCCATCCACACACTGCTGAACAATGTCAGTGACCTGGTGGGCACAATGGTCGTTGCCCGCAGCTTGAACAAGGTGGATATGGATGTCTACAATGGGTAATTCAGAAAAGAGTATTAAAACAGCATGAAAGCACCGGAAGAGCAGCTGATGGATGTCAGCCTTGATATGGGAAAAGCCCTGCTTCTGGCGGGCGGCGAGGTAACGCGGGTGGAGGACACCATAACCCGCATCCTCCACGCCTACGGGATGCACGATGTGGGCGTGTTTACCATCACCTCCCTGATCGAGGTTACGGCACGCACAGCGGAGGGAAATGAAATCGTCAAAGCACGGCGGATCGTCGGCGGCTTTGCAACAGATCTTGACAGAGTGGAGCAGTTAAATGCCCTGTCCCGCGAAATCTGTGCCACTTGTCTACCGCCGCAGGAAATCACAGCCCGGATAGAAGCGATCAAGCACCCGAAGACCGAAGCTGCATGGATCAGTTATGCGGGTGCGGCACTGGCGGCCGGCAGCTTTGCCGTTTTTTTCGGCGGTACAATGGCAGATGTTCCGGCCACCGTCATTCTGGCCTGCTTCATCAGCTGGATGGAAAGAAAAGGCATTTACAAAAAAGAAAATCAGCTCCTGTTCTATCTGCTCTGCTCCATTCTGACGGGTTTTCTGGGCTGTATGCTGGTCCGCATCGGCATCGGCGTGCATCTGGACAAAATCCTCATCGGCTGCATTATGCTGACGATTCCCGGTATTCCCATCACCTATGCCATGCGGGATATGCTGCTGGGCGAAAGCATTACGGGACTGTTCCGATTCATCGACTCCCTTCTGATCGCTGCCAGCATTGCCGGCGGCTTTCTGCTGGCGACTATTCTCGCTGAGGAGGTGCTGTGATGGAACAGATCATTGCCGGTGCACTGGGCGGACTGGGCTTTTCCATCGTGTTCGGTGTGCGAAAAAAATACATGCTGCTCATCGCCCTCAATGCCGGCTTGTCCTGGGCGGTCTATCTGGCAGTCAACGCGGCTGCCGGGGATTTCGCCGCGAATATACTCTCTGCCATGTTCTGCAGCCTCATGGCTGCAGCGCTGGCGCCCCGCCTTAAGGTGCCGACCGTGGCGCTGCAGATGCCCGCAACGGTGCCGATGATTCCCGGCGGGAGTCTCTACTACACAATGTACTATATTTTTTCCAGCGACATGAGCAGCGCCCAGCGCTATTTTTTGTCTACCGCTCGTGCAATCTTCGGCATGGCGATCGGCTTCGCCGTTGTGAATGTCCTGCTTAAATGGTACGCAAATC
>CAVATZ010000071.1:0-11594 GCA_963591655.1 Clostridiales bacterium | reverse complement strand
TCGATGACGGAGACTACAACGATCGCCGTTGCAAAACAGAATCGAGTATGTCGATATGCGATCTTATAACCACTAGAAAGGACCCCCATGTCTAAAATCGCACTTTTGGTACCCAATGAGGAGATGTTCCGGCAGACGCACGATGTGCTCCAGGAGCTGAAGTGCCGGCTGGACATCATGAAGGTCATCGAAACCGAGAATGCCGTGACAGAGGCGCGGCAGGCCATCAATCAGGGGGCCGACATTATCATCGCAAGAGGTCTCCAGGCCACCATCATCAAGCAATATACCGATATTCCGGTGGTGGAGATCGTGCTGACGCCCCAGACGGTCATGGATATGCTGGAGCGGGCGAAGCGGATTCTGCGGAAGCCGTCGCCGAATATCGCCCTGGTGATGTTCAAGAACATGGCCTGTGACATGACGGGACTTGCGGAGAAATGCGGCGTGCAGCTGCGGGAATACTTCGTGCAGAATCCGGAGCTGCTGCATGCCTCGGCAGTGCAGGCCGTAGAGGATCGGGCGGACCTGATCATCGGCGGCGCCACGGTGCTGAAGGTGGCGGATGAGGCGGGTATTCCGTCTCTGTTTCTGGCCAACACGGAGGACGCCATCGCCATTGCCGTCAAGGAGGCCATGAAGCTGGGTGAAACCTTCGAAAAGGGAGAGCCCCGGACGGAACGACAGGGAGAGCCCCGGGCGGCCAGCTTCGTGAACTTCCCCTACGAGAGCAGGAAAATGCAGGCGGCGCTGACGCTGGCGGAAACGCTTTCGGCAACGGACTGCCCGAAGCTGATCATCGAGCCGGTGGGCACCCTTTATCATGCTGTGGCCCATGCCATCCATACCCATTCCCGTTACTCCCATGAGAAGATCATTTCCCACGACTGCGTGGCGGGAGAGGATGCTTATGAGCTTCTTTTCGGACGAAACGGCCGGATTCCCGGTGCCGGAAAGGGTACTGTGCAGATCAATTTCATTGAAAATCTGGATTTCCGGTCCCAGAAGAAGCTGCTGGAAATTCTGATGTTCCGGAATGTGATCGCGGTGGCGAAGACCCGGGCGCTGCGGGAGCGGCTGCTTCCGGAGCTCTATGAGCGGCTGCGGCCCTTTGCCATCGAAATTCCCGCACTGGACGAAACACCGGAGGATATCCCCCTTCTGGTCCGGGACTATGTCACCATGCTGGCGGAGCGCTACGGCCGTTTCCATGTGCTGAGCAAGGAGGCGGAGCAGCTTTTGACGAAGCTTCGCTGGCCGGGTAATCGGATTCAGCTGGAGAGCTTTCTGGAGCGGCTGATCCTCTGTGCCCGGCGGCGCAGCATCGGGGCGGAGGAGATACGCACATTGTATACAGAACTCTATGGGGAAGCTGCCGGGACGGAATCACGCAGCCAAAAATCGGGCGCACAGCAGCCGATGCCAATGTCTTCGGCGGAAGCTCCCGGGCTTCGCAGTACGGATGAACTTCGCGGCACAGAAAAGCTGGAGCGGGAGCAGCTGGTGCAGAGCCTCGCCCGGAACTTCGGCAACCGGAGCAAAACGGCAGAGGAGCTGGGCATCAGCAAGACCACACTGTGGCGAAAGCTGAAGCAGTATGGATTGTTGTAAAAAAGGAGGGCTTTGCGATTCGATTCGCAAAGCCCTCTCTTTTACGTTGCGTTCAGCGCTAAGGCATCACACGGCGCTTCGGTGCTAAACAGTTACTTCTTTTTAAACAGCTTTCACTGCCAGGTTCTGCTTCCGGAGCACCGGATACAGTGCCATGTAGATCACTGTGGAGATGATGGTGGATGCCACAGCATTGATGGCAGAAGCGGCGATGTTGTAGGTAAGTGTCACCTCGGCTGCCGGCTTTCCAACGATCACGATCTTATAGAAGTAGCCCACCAGGGGATCAAAGACGGCATTGAAGAGCAGTCCGGCAATGGCAGCGGCCAGAACGTAGCGGAAGATGTGGCTCCGGTCGGTGCTGTCATCGATGTGTCCCAGCTTGTGGGCCACGAAGCCGCTGATGAGACCGATGCAGAGCTTCAGCACGAAGGTCTTCGGTGCATAGATAATGTATACCGGATCCAGCAGGTCGCCGATAGTCATGCCGATGGAGCCTGCAATGCCGCCCAGAGGACCGCCCAGGATCAGGGCACCCAGCACCACCACCGCATTGCCGAAGTGGATGGAGGTGGCATCGCCGCCCGGCAGGAAGATCTTGAACTGCAGGAAGGTGAAGACCACATAGGAGAGGGCGGCGAAGAGCGCACCCAGAGAGAGCTTATAGGTATTGTTTTTCATAATCATTGCCTCCTTCTTGCCCGGCCCGTCCGGCCCGGCGCTTACTTTAGTGGCATTATAGTCATCTGCTGGCGCTATGGGAATTACCAGAAATGAAATATATTATAAGACCAGATGGGCGACTGCCAGGAGTTTTCCCATAAGAAATGGCATCTCGTATATAGGCTGCGTTTATAACCAAATCAAAAATTCAGGTATTGGACGGGAATATACCGACATGATAGTATGTACCCATCACAAAGAAGTGACGCACCGCTGAAGAGGCGGAGCTCAGTATAAAAATACGGAGGATAAAACAATGGCAAAGAAAACATATGCAGAGAGAAACCTGGGATTTGACACAAAGGCACTTCATGTAGGACAGGAAAAGCCGGATCCGGCAACCGGTGCAAGAGCCGTTCCCATTTACCAGACCTCTTCCTTCGTGTTCAACAACTCTGATCACGCTGAGGCGAGATTCGCGCTGAAGGATGCCGGCAACATCTACGGAAGACTCACCAACCCCACAGTGGATGTGCTGGAGCAGAGAGTGGCTGCTCTGGAGGGCGGTGTCGCAGCCGTGGCGGTCAGCTCCGGTGCCGCAGCCGTAACCTATGCCTTCAAGGCTGTTGCCCATGCCGGTGACCATATCGTATCTGCCAAGAACATCTACGGCGGTACCTACAACTTCCTGGCACATACCTTCCCGGATGCCGGCGTAACCACTACCTTCGTGGAGCCCACAGATTTGGCCGGTGCCGAGGCCGCTATTCAGCCCAACACCAAGGCGCTCTACATTGAGACCCTGGGCAACCCGAACGGTGAGGTCGTAGACATTGCCGCATGGGCAGACTTGGCACACAAGCATGGCCTTCCCCTTCTCATCGACAACACCTTCGCCACCCCTTACCTGGTAAGACCCATTGAGTACGGCGCAGACATCGTGGTGCATTCCGCAACCAAGTTCATCGGCGGACACGGCACAACCCTGGGCGGCATCATCGTAGACGCCGGCAAGTTTGACTGGGCCTCCAAGGGAGACAAGTGGCCCTGGCTGGTGGAGCCGAACGCATCCTACCACGGCGTAAGCTTCGCAAAGGATACCGCACCGGCAGTCATTGCCACCTACATCCGCGCCATCGTGCTTCGTGATGAGGGCGCTTGCCTGGCACCGCTCAATGCATGGCTCCTTCTGCAGGGCCTGGAGACATTGGCACTCCGTGTCGAGAGGCATGTATCCAATGCTCTGGCTGTGGTAGAGTACCTGTCCAAGCATCCGCAGGTGGAATCCGTTTCTCACCCGGCAGCCACAGCGGATCCGGCGCAGAAGGCGCTCTATGAGAAGTACCTTCCCAACGGCGGTGGTTCCATCTTCACCTTTAACATCAAGGGCGATGAGAGAAAAGCCAAGGATTTCATCGACAACCTGGAGCTCTTCTCCCTGCTGGCCAATGTTGCTGACGTGAAGTCTCTGGCCATCCACCCGGCTTCCACCACCCACTCCGAGTGCAACGCGGAGGAGCTGGTAGACCAGAACATCCAGAGAAACACCATCCGTCTCTCCATCGGTGTTGAGAACATTGCCGACATCATCGAGGATCTGGATGAGGCCTTCAAAGCCGTGGAGGAGTTTGCATAAAGCAAACTCCGTAACGAATCCGTTGCTGAATAAATAGCTTTGTATCGAAATTTTTTATAGTACATCCTCCGGAAGGGACTGCTGCGAAATGCGGCGGTCCCTTTTCTCTTGCTTGACATAGCGCCGGAAAAACAGGATGATAGAATGATGCTGCAAATCATCCAACACAGAGGTAGGAATCATGTCCATTCAATTTGTCTTCGGCGGTGCGGGCGCCGGAAAAACCGAATATATGCTGCGGCAGATGCTCAGGGAAGCGCCGCGGGATTTTCAGAAGCAGTGGATTCTGGTGGTGCCGGAGCAGGACACCCTGGCCATGCAGCGGCGGATTCTGGCCCATCCGGAGAACCGGGGTCACGGCATCCTGAACATCGATGTCATGAGCTTTCAGCGCATGGCCTACCGGGTTTTTGAGGAAAAAGGCATTACCCTGCCCAGAATCATCGACGATCTCGGAAAGATCATGATCCTCCGGGAGGTGCTGGGAAAGCTCAGTCCGCAGCTCAGTCTCTACAAGAGCCAGCTGAACAAGCCTGGCTTCCTGGATGAGCTGAAGTCCCAGATTTCCGAGTTTTATCAATACCGGATCCTGCCGGAGATGCTGCGGCTGGTGGCGGAACGGAGCGATTCCCCCTATGTGAAGAGCAAGCTGCAGGATCTGGCCATGATCTACGAGGCCTTTCTTTCCTATATGGAGAGCCACGGCTTCATGGCGGAGGAGGAGCTACTGGACTGGCTCTACGAGGCCCTGCCGGAATCCCGGCTCTTTGACGGCGCGGCGCTTCTTTTTGACGGCTTCACCGGCTTCACCCCGGTGCAGCTTCGTGTGCTGGAGGAGCTTCTGCCGAAGGCCGCCGCGCTGCAGTTTGCCCTGTGCCTCCGGGAGGACGAGCGGGAGCAGGTCTATGAGAAATGCGGTCCTGAGGCCCTGTTTTACCTCACCCGCCAGACGGTGCAGAAGCTCAGTGTCATGGCGGCGCAGCTGCAGGTGCCCGTGCTGCCGGAAATCGATCTGAATCGCTATGATGCCCTTACCGGTGCAATCCGCGATGCACAGGAACCTCTGCCGCGCTTCCGGCAGGCCCCGGCGCTGGGCATCATCGAGCAGAAGCTCTACCGCAATGCCCTTTCGGATAATGTCTTTGATTCCACTGCGCCGGTCAGTGACGTGGAAATCTGGGAGGCGCCGGATCAGAAAAGCGAGATCGAGGCCATCGCCGCAGAGATCGAGAAGGCGGTGCGGGAGGAGGGGCTCCGCTACCAGGACATCGGCATTCTCCTGACGGCACCCTCTGACTACCGGGACCTCATTTTCAAAACCTTTTCCGAGGCAGGCATTCCCTATTTCTTTGACGATGCGGGAAGCCTCCTGGATTCGCCCTTTGCGGAAGTCATGCGGGCGGCACTGGAGGCAGTGGACCAGAGCTTCGGCTTCGATCCGGTGCTGCGCTTCCTCCGGGCGCTGCCAAAGGACACAGCAGAGGAAGAAAACGAAATCGATCTTTTTGACAATTACCTGCGGGAGAAGGGGTTGCGGGGCATTTCCGCCTATCAGAAGACCTGGGAGCAGTACGAAGCCCTGCGGCTTAAGTGGATGACGCCGCTGCTCACAATGTATGAGGCAACGAAGACCCGGAATACACCGGTGGCCGCACGGGTGGAGGCTCTGCGGCAGCTTTTATGCGATCTCCGCGCGGAGGAAAAGGTCAGCGCCATGGCTTCCCGGCTGGAGGCCGAGGGAGAGCAGAACCGGGCGGAGGCCCTGCGGCAGAGCATTACCGTGCTCTACGAGGTGCTGGACCGCCTCGCGGAGCTCCTGGGCACTCTGCCCATTTCCCGGGGAGAGTTCCGGGAGGTGCTGGATGCGGGCATTCAGGAGGCCAGTGTGCGGATGATTCCTGCGACCATTGATCAGGTGGTTGTCGGTGACATGACCCGCTCCCGCTTCCTTTCGCCGAAGCGCTTCTTCCTGGCCGGCGCCAATGCCTCGCTTCTTCCCAAGGCGGATCCGGGAAAGAAGCTGCTGGGAGATCGGGAGAGGCATCTCTTTCGGGAGGCGGACATTGAACTGGCACCGGACCGGATGGAGGATGCGCTGGTGGGACGCTTCTACATTTACCGGGCGCTGCTGAATCCCTCGGAGCGGCTGGTGCTGAGCTACCCCCTGAAGGGCCGGGCCGGCAAGGCACTGAAGCCCGCCGGTCTCCTCAATGAGCTCCGGACCATTCTGCCGGGGCTTCCGGTGCGGCAGCTCGAGAATATGCGGCGGGAAATCTATACCGAGAAGGAGTTGCTGCGGGAGCTTTCCAGGGCAATGCCTTCGCTTCTCACGCAGTTTTCTGCCGAGGAAACGGGAACGCAGAAGGAGGAGTCGAAGGAAGCGCAGGAGATGGATCTTCTCCGACTTCTGTATGAGACACCGGAGGGGCGGGAAAAGGCCCGGCAGCTGCTGGCGGCGGCATTTACCTGCTATACCGAAAGCAGGCTGACACTGGAGGCGGCGAAGGCGCTCTACGGCGAGCTCATCAGCGGCTCTGTCACCCGGCTGGAGCTCTTCAACGGCTGTGCCTTTGCCCATTTCCTGAAGTACGGGCTGGGACTCACGGAGCGGAAGAGCTATGAGGTGCAGGCCTTTGATCTGGGCACCCTCTATCATGCTGCCATCGAAAAGGCCTTTCGGCTCGCGGCAGCGGAGAAGCGGGAGCTTTGGGAATATGACGAGGCAGAGCTGCGGACCCTTTGCGGGCAGGCGGTGGAGCAGGCCGCGGCGGAATGCGGAGAAAAGCTGCTGAATGACAGCGCCCGGAACCGCTATCTCATCCGAAAGCTCAGAGACATTACCGAAACCACGCTGCTGACGCTGGCGGAGCAGCTGCGCCGGGGCGATTTCCGCCCCCGGGAGCTGGAGAAAAGCTTTGATCTGGTGCGCTCCGGGCTTCGGCTGAAGGGACGCATTGACCGGGTGGATCTCTGCGAGGATGCGGAGCGCGTCTATGTCCGGGTCATTGATTATAAATCCGGGAAGACGGCATTTGATCTGAATAAGGTATACGAGGGGCTGCAGCTGCAGCTGGCCACCTATCTCAATGTCATGCTGACGAATCTCAGAAACCGTTACCCGGAGAAGGAAATTGTGCCGTCGGGCATGCTGTATTACCACATCGACGATCCGATTTTGCCCTATGTGCCGGGAGAGGATGCAGAAGAGCTGTCGCGGGACCGGCTGCGGGCGCTGAAGATGGACGGTCTCATCAATACGGATAAGGAGAGCGTTCGGCATATGGACAGGGAGGCGGTGAAGGAGTCGGATATTCTGCCGCTGACGATGAAGGATGGGGAGGCGGATTCCCGGAAGAAATCGGCGGCCTCCACGGCCATGTTCCGGGCCCTGGAGCGTTTTGTCAATGCCCGGCTGCAGCGGGATGGAGAGCGGATCCGGGGCGGTGAAATCGGCATTCATCCCATGCAGGAGAACAAGCAGCGCAGCAACTGCAGCTTCTGCCCCTATCATGCGGTCTGCTGCTTTGATCCCCGGATCGCGGGCTTCCGCTACCGGAAGCTCGGCAATCTGTCGCCGGAGGAAATCTGGGGCGAGCTGACCCGGGAGGACATGCCGGAAACGGCGGAAAAGTCCGGTCAGGCTGCCGCGTCCGACAGCGGTAGAGAAGAAACAACAAAAAAGTAACTGTTTAGCACCGCATCGCGGGCGATGGCAAACAAAAAGAATGGGAGGAAAACGATGGGCATGCAGTGGACAGAGGAGCAGGAGAAGGTGATCCGGCATCGGGAGGGGAATCTCCTGGTGGCGGCGGCTGCCGGCTCCGGCAAGACTGCGGTGCTGGTGGAGCACATTCTGGAGCGGCTGACGGATCCGGAGGACCCGGTGTCTCTGTCGGAGCTGCTGGTCATGACCTTTACGGATGCGGCGGCCCAGGAAATGCGGGAGCGCCTGCGGAAGGGACTGCTGGAGCGTCTGCGGCAGGCGCCGGACAATGAACGGCTGATCCGGGAGGCCGGCAGTATACAGAATGCAGACATCAGCACCATTGATGCCTTCTGCAAGCGGCTGATCACGGAGAATTATGCGGTCATCGGTCTGGACCCGGCCTTCCGGCTGGGCGAGGAGGGAGAGTTGCGCCTGCTGAAGGGCGATGTGATCCGGGAGCTTCTGGAGGAGCGCTATGAGGCCCAGGAGGAGGCCTTTCTGCGCTTTGCTGACAGCTATACCCGGGGGAAGGATGACAGCGGCATGGAGGAGCTGATCCTTCGGGTCTTTGAATATGCTTCCGCAAATCCCTGGCCGGAGGAATACCTGCAGCAGGCGGAAAGCGGCAATGCCTCGGCGGAGGCATATCTTCTCGAGGACGTTCGGCTGCGTCTGCGGGATTTCTGCGATGCCTACCGTTATGCCCTGGAGATCTGTCAGGAGGAGGACGGCCCGGAAAGCTATCTCCCCACGCTGCAGGAGGAGCTGAAGAAGCTGTCCGCAGCCGCCGCAGCGCCGGACCTGCCGACATTGGCCTGTGCGGTACAGGAAATCGCCTTCGGTCGGCTGAAAAGCAGCAAATCGGAGAAAAAGGGGCTCGTGACTAATGTGCGGAATGGCGTGAAGAAGGAGCTGCAGGGGCTGCAGAAGCTGCTGATCTTGCCGCCGGCAGCATTGCAGGAGCGGATTCAGCAGGGCATGGCGGAAAACATCCATGTGCTGGTGGACCTGACCCGGGATTTTATGACGCGTTTTCAGGCGGAAAAGACCCGGCGGCGCATGCTGGATTTCTCGGATCTCGAGCACTTTGCCCTGCAGATCCTGTACACAGGAGAGGGCGCGGCGCGGCGGCCCTCTGCCATTGCCGACGACTATGCCCATCGTCTGCGGGAGATCCTGGTGGACGAGTACCAGGACTCGAACTATGTCCAGGAGGCCCTGGTGGAGGCGCTTTCGGCAGAGCGCTTTGGCCGACCGGATGTGTTCCAGGTGGGAGATGTGAAGCAGAGCATTTACAGCTTCCGTCTGGCCCGGCCGGAGCTTTTCCTGTCTAAGTACCGGGACCCGGACTATCCGAAAATCACCCTGTCGCAGAATTTCCGCAGTCGTCCCGAGGTTCTGGCTGCCGCCAATGCCGTCTTTTTCCGCGTCATGCAGGAGGAGGTCGGCGGCATACTGTATACAGAAGAGAGCAGCCTTCATCCCGGCAGGATTCTGAGCGAAGAGGAGAAGGCATTGTCCTGTCCGGCGGAGCTGCATCTGGTGTCGGTGCAGGACAGTGAAGAGGAGGAAGCGCTGGACAAGACCGAGGCGGAGACGTTGGCCATTGCTGCCCGTATCCGAAAGCTCCGGGAGGAGGGCATCCCCTACCGGGACATGGTGATTCTCCTGCGCTCGCCCGGCAGCGTCGGCGACCAGATGGTGACGGTGCTGGGCAATGAAGGCATCCCCGCCTACTGCGTTTCCCGGGAGGGCTACTTCACCGCGGTGGAGGTGGAAACGGTGCTTTCGTTCCTTAGCATCATCAACAATCCCCGGCAGAGCATTCCTCTCGCGGCGGTGCTGCGCTCCCCCATCTACGGCTTTACGGATGAGGAGCTGGCGGAGCTCGCGGCGAAGCAGGGCGGTCTGGAGCGGCGCTTCCCGGGTGAGGAGGCCCTGCGGCAGCAGCCGGAGGAAGAGGACAATGTCGGCGGTTCGGCGGTGCCGGTGGATTCCGGTGCACCGGAATCCGCTGCAGTAGCGCAGACCGGGGCGGCAATGGATGGGACGGCACGGGAAAGTGCAGAGTCGGAGGACAGCGCTGACGCGCTGACGCCGGCTTTGGCGGAAAAGCTGCAGAAATTTTATGCGCAGCTGGCCCATTTCCGGGCACTGTCCCAGTATCTCAGCATCCATGAGCTTCTGTACCGGCTCTATGATGAAACGGGCTACTACAACTATGTTTCCGCTCAGCCTGCCGGAGAGCGCCGTCGGGCCAACCTGGACCAGCTGATTGATTCTGCCCTGGCCTTTGAGAACACCTCCTATCGCGGACTTTTCGACTTTATCCGCTATATCGAGAAGCTGAAGAAATACAGCAGCGATCA
Organism: Clostridiales bacterium; assembly: GCA_963591655.1. Lineage (GTDB taxonomy): Bacteria > Bacillota > Clostridia > Lachnospirales > Lachnospiraceae > Oribacterium. Next base: position 1,609 of record CAVATZ010000071.1, on the reverse strand, counting down.
GGGCGAGGCCTCGGTGCTGTCGGAGCAGAACGACCTGGTGCGGATCATGTCCATCCATAAGTCCAAGGGTCTCCAGTTTCCGGTGGTTTTCCTCGCCGGTTTGGGTCGCCGCATCAACAAGATGGATCTCAGCGGCAATGTCTTGATCGACCCCGTCCTGGGCATCGGGACCGACTACATTGACCCGGAAAAGCGGGTGCGCTACCCCTCCCTGCAGAAGCTCGGCATCCGGGAGAAGCTGGCCCGGGACCAGCTGGGCGAGGAGCTGCGGGTGCTGTACGTGGCCATGACCCGGGCGGAGAATCGACTCGTCCTCAGCGGCACCTGCACAGATCCGGAGAAGGCCATCGAGCGCTTCGGGGATTCTGCCCGGCCGCTTTCCGGCAGCACGATCCGGAGTGCTTCCTGCCTTCTGGACTGGGTCCTGATGGCCCTCGGGGAGCGGCTCTGGCAGCTGCACAGTCCGATCCGTCTGTATACAGAGAGTCCTTCGGGGCTGCGGGAGGAAAAGACCGAGGCCCTGAAGGAGGTTGCGGCGCTGGCGGAGGACTTCCAGAATGCTCTGTTCAGCAGAAAAGCGGACACGGCACTGCAGCAGGAGATGCAGCGCCGCTTTGCCTATCGCTATCCCCATGAGGCGGCCACGAAGCTGTTTCCGAAGCATACGGTATCGGAAATCAAGGCCCGGGCGGCGGAGGAGACGGCAGCAGCTGCACCGGGCATCGTCCTGCTGCCGGACCACAGCGGCAGCAGCGAGACCTATGCTTTTCCGGACAGGGAAATGCAGGCGGCAATCGCCGGTGCTGAAGATGTCAATCCGTCGTCGGCCTCTGATGGTATGCCGGAAACTGCTGATGAGACGAAAAAAACAGGCAGCGCCCGCGGCACTGCCTATCACAAGGTTCTGGCGCAATATGATTTTTCAAAGGGGGAGGAGCAGCTGGAGGCACTGCCCGGGGAGATCAAGGCGCTGGTGGACCTTCAGGACATCCGGCATTTCCTGCATTCGCCCCTCGGACAGCGGCTTCAGCAGGCCGCGGCAGAGCATCGTCTCTTCCGCGAGCAGCGATTTATGAAGCAGGTGCGCTACAACTATCTGTTCCGGGACTCCGATGTCACGGAGCCGGTGCTGCTGCAGGGCGTGGCGGATGCCTTCATCCTGGAGGACGACGGCATTATCCTGCTGGACTACAAGACAGACCGGGTGCGGACCGCAGACATCCTGCGCCAGCGCTACAGCCTGCAGCTGCAGCTCTACGCGGACGCGCTCTCGGAAATCACCGGCCGCCCTGTGAAGGAGAAGCTGCTCTATTCCTTTGCGCTGGGGAAGACGGTGGCGTGCTGAGGAGGAACGAATTCGTATCATATCAGCAAGAAAGGCCACGAAAAAAGAGCAGGATGTACGTAATTATTGATGCCTGATAATATAAAAAAATTATAAATTTTTCAAAATGACGTGACAAATTACAATTGCTGTGCTATTCTTTTTGCAAGAACATTTGATTTGGGAACGTGTGATTCCACATTGCTGCAACAAAAAATAGGAGGGCGGAAATGGGAGAAAAAGACATCGGAGAGAAGCTGCTGGAATCCTATGACGATGTGTTTG
>CAVATZ010000070.1:0-11671 GCA_963591655.1 Clostridiales bacterium | reverse complement strand
TCCCAACATCTGATGCACACAATCCTGAATCTGGTTTATGATCTGCCGGCACTCCGCTTTTTTCATTCCGGCGGTGAGACCAACGGCCAGCAGTTCTTTTTCACCAGGATTACGCCCGTTTCCGTCAACGGTGGTTGTATGTTCGCCGTAATAAGTGTTGCTGTAGGTAAGATCATAAGCGGGGCTTAAGCGCCAGCGATCTTCTGCTTCATGATATAGATATGTGAAATTTTTAGAATGATCATCACGGTTATGCGCAAAAACATTAAAGCACATTCTTCGGAACATATTTTTCATATCGTCCGGATGATCTCCGGTTAGGATTTTTGTCAGCTTCATCAAGCTGTGGTAGTCTAAACTAGGCTGCTCAAAATCCAATTCCAGAAGAGCGGCAGCGGTTAACATATGGATTCGTGTTTGACCGTTTTTACCTGCAATCCGGTCAAAGCGTTTTGTTCCAAAATATCCGGCACACTTTGCAGATGGAAATAATTGCGTTTCACTCATAGTAATGCCGCACTGTCTGGCACAGCAGGAATAATCGTATTCCATTTTCCCTGCGTTCTTTCCGTCTACATGGGCCGGGAATTTAATGATCCATTCTTCGCCGTCAATGCTTGTCATGATTTTTGGCCTGGCGCCGCCGCTGGTGCCTCCCAGGCGATACAATTCATCCAGCTTATCGGAATATTCTGTATTCAGCAGCTTCTGACATTGCTCTGCAAGTTCATCCAGATCAATAGGGTTCTGCTTTTCCTGAATTTCTTTTTCCGGATGGTAAGTTAGTGCTCCCATTCCGGATGTTCCGATGATGGCCAGCCGATCCAGAACAGTGAGCTTATCCGGATTGTGCCCATTGGCACGTAGCAGTCGGTTCAACAGAAGTCTTCCCCAGTTATCCGGCAGACTGTCTGCAAATACACCAAAGAGTCCGTCAAAATAGTCTTTGCTTGGAACAAAAACTTGATCTTTCAACGGAAGAGAAAATGGACTGATGGGGAATCCGTGTTCAAGCCATTCGTCAGAATATTGGAAGGCTGCTTTATGGTCTGCGGTCATAGCCAGTATCCCGACGAGCCGCCCATCGTAGAGCACCTGCAATGCATTATCTGCTTTCATTGATCACCTCCTGAATATTCTTATACGGTACCTGTGTAAAAATATTTCTAAGCTCATCTGCGATGTCCAAGGCCATTGCGATCTTCGTCAGAGAAATCAGAGAGATCTGTCCGGTGGATTCGAAGCGCTTGATTGAGCCATAGCTCACGCCGCTTAGAGAGGATAATTTCTCCTGGGAAATGGAACGTCTTTTCCGAATTCTTCTTACTCTTTCCGCCAGCTTCTGATCCAATTCTTCAGCTGTCTCCCATATCAGTTGCGTCATATGCTTCACCATCCTTCTTTATGGCTAAAATATTATCTAAAATCAACTAATTATCGACATTTTGGATAATATTTTATCTGCTTATATTATAGCGGTTTTGTTTGGAAATGACAAGCTATAGAAATGAAACACTTGCATCGAAAGCCTGTTCTGTGCTATCATGGCTCTGCTTGACTTTTTTTATTAAAAGCGTGAGAATATAGCTCTGTGCGCGCTGACGGAGCGTCGGCGGGGCGCAGGGATATCAAAGAACTTCAGCTGGGCACTCGGCAGCAGCTGATTTGGAGGAATAGATGGCAGAAAAGTATAATGCAGACAGTATAACGGTGCTGGAGGGGCTGGAGGCGGTGCGCCGCCGACCGGGAATGTATATCGGTTCCATCAGCCAGAAGGGTCTGAATCATCTCATCTATGAGATCGTGGACAACTCCGTGGATGAGCATATGGCGGGGTACTGTACAGAGATCTGGGTGACATTGGACGCAGACGGCTCCTGCACGGTGCGGGACAACGGCCGCGGCATTCCGGTGGGCATGCACAAAAAGGGCGTTTCCGCAGAGCGTGTGGTCATGACGACATTGCATGCGGGCGGCAAGTTCGACAGCAATTCCTACAAGACCTCCGGCGGCCTGCACGGCGTGGGCTCCTCGGTGGTGAATGCGCTTTCCAGTTATCTCCGGATCCGGGTTTACCAGGGCGGCAAAATCTACGAGGATGAGTATACCCGCGGCGTGCCCACGAAGGAGCTGCAGGACGGTCTGCTTCCAGTGATCGGCAAGACGAAGGAAACCGGAACGGAGACCACCTTTATTCCGGACGGGGAGATTTTCGAGAAAACCCGCTTCAAGGCAGAGTGGCTGCAGTCCCGTCTTCACGAGACGGCTTACTTGAATCCGCAGCTGGTGATCCATTACCGGGACAATCGGGAGGCGGAGCCGGTGGTGGAGGACTATCATGAGCCGGACGGCCTCATCGCCTTTGTGCGGGACCTTAACAAGGAAGCAGGAGAGCCGGTGACGCCGGAGATCTATCTGAAGGGCAGCTCCGAGAACACCGAGGTGGAGTGCTGCATTCAGTTCACGGATTCCTTTGAGGAGAACATTCTGGGCTTCTGCAATGACATCTACACCATCGAGGGCGGTACCCATATCGTGGGCTTCAAGACCAAGTTTACCCAGCTGGTGAACAGCTATGCCCGGCAGCTCGGTATCCTGAAGGAGAAGGATTCCAACTTCACCGGCGCCGACAGCCGGAACGGTATGACCGCAGTGGTGGCCATCAAGTACCCGGAGCCGATTTTTGAGGGACAGACGAAGACCAAGCTGGCGAGTCTGGATGCGGCAAAGCAGGTGGCCAATGTCATCGGCGCCGAGCTGGAGCATTACTTCGACAGAAATGTGGAAGTCATCAAGGCCATTATTTCCTGCGCGGAAAAATCCGCCAAGATCCGGAAGCAAGAGGAGAAGGCCAAGACCAACCTGCTGCAGAAATCAAAATACAGCTTCGACTCCAACGGAAAGCTGGCCAACTGCATTTCTAAAAATCCAGAGGAGTGCGAGATCTTCATCGTGGAGGGAGATTCCGCCGGCGGCTCCGCCAAGAGCTCCCGGGACCGGCATACCCAGGCCATTCTTCCCTTGCGCGGCAAGATCCTGAACGTGGAGAAGGCCTCCATTGACAAGGTGCTGGCGAATGCGGAGATCAAGACCATGATCAACACCTTCGGCTGCGGCTTTTCCGAGGGCTACGGCAATGACTTCGACATCAGCAAGCTCCGCTACAACAAGATCATCCTGATGACGGATGCGGACGTGGACGGCAGCCACATTGACACGCTGCTTCTGACCTTCCTGTACCGCTTTATGCCGGATCTCATCCGGGAGGGACATGTCTATGTCTCCATGCCGCCGCTTTACCTGGCGACGCCCAACAGCAAAAAGGAGAAGCCGGAGTATCTCTATGATGACAAGGCGCTTCTCAAGTACAAGGAGAAGCACAAGGAAGGCAGCTACGAAATCAAGCGCTTCAAGGGTCTCGGTGAGATGGACCCTTCCGAGCTCTGGGAGACCACATTGAATCCGGAAAACCGCGTGCTGAAGCGGGTGGAGATCGAGGATGCGCGCCTTGCGTCCGAGGTCACCGGCATGCTGATGGGCTCGGATGTGGCGCCCCGGCGTGCTTTCATCCACGAGCATGCCAATGAAGCAAATCTGGATACCTGATACGGGGAGAGGTAAGGAATGGCAGAACGAATTTTAACAACGGAATACTCGGAGGAAATGCAGAAATCCTATCTGGATTATTCCATGAGTGTAATCACCTCCCGTGCGGTGCCGGATATCCGGGACGGCCTGAAGCCGGTGCAGCGGAGAGTGCTTTATGATATGAATGAGCTCCATGTGTATCATGATCGGCCCACACTGAAGTCGGCCCGTATCTGCGGTGATACCATGGGTAAGTATCATCCCCACGGCGATGCCTCCATTTACGACACGCTGGTGGTGCTGGCCCAGGATTTCAAGAGAATGCAGCCGCTGGTGCACGGACAGGGAAACTTCGGCTCCATTGAGGGTGATTCCCCTGCCGCACCCCGATATACCGAGGCCCGGCTGGAGCGCTTCACCGATGAGGTGATGCTGCGGGATCTGGACACCACAGTGCCCTTCCAGCTGAACTATGATGAGAAGCTGCAGGAGCCGGTGGTGCTGCCGGCGCGGATTCCCTATTTCCTTTTGAACGGCTCGGAGGGCATCGCGGTGGGCATGGCCACCTCCACACCCAGTCACAACCTGGGGGAGCTCATTGATCTGATCCAGGCATATCTCAAAAAGCCGGAGATGGATACGGCGGAAATGCTTACGTACCTCACGGGCCCGGATTTCCCCACAGGCGGCATTATCGCGAATAAGTCGGATCTCGAAGGCATTTACCGGACCGGCGTCGGAAGACTCAAGCTTCGGGGACGGCTGGAATTTGAGCGGAAGAAGGGGCGCTCCGACCGGGACAAGCTGGTGGTGACGGAAATTCCCTACACCATGATCGGCCAGGGCATCATGAAGTTCATGCAGGATGTGGCAGAGCTGGTGGAGGCGAAGAAGCTGCCGGAGATCGTGGACATCTCGAACCAGTCTGACAAGGACGGCATGCGGATCGTGCTGGAGCTGAAGAGCGGCGCGGATATCGAGCGGATCACCAATATCCTCTACAAGAAGACCAAGCTGGAGGATACCTTCGGCGTCAACATGCTGGCCATCGTGGACGGTCGGCCGGAGACCCTGTCTCTGTCGGCCATTCTGCGGGAGTATGTGAAGTTCCAGTACCAGCTCATTGATTCCAAGTACAAGAACCTTTTGGACAAGGAGCTTTCCAAAAAGGAGATCCAGGAGGGCCTGATCCAGGCCGTGGATCTCATCGACGCCATCATTGCCCTGCTCCGGAACTGTAAGTCTCAGCCGGACGCGAAGAAGGCCCTGATGACGGGAGAGCTGGGAGATCTCAAATTCAAGGAGCGGGATCAGGAGTTCATTCCGGTGATCCGGGAGTTCTGCTTCACCGAGCGGCAGGCCCAGGCCATTCTGGATATGCGGCTTTCCAAGCTCATCGGTCTCGAGCTTCTGCAGCTGACAAAGGAGCATAAGGAGACCCTGAAGCGGATTCGGGAGTACCAGAGCATCCTCAGTTCCCGGGAGAAGGCCAATGCTTTGCTTTCTCAGGAGCTGGACATCATCAAGAAGGAATTTGCGGTGCCCCGGCGTACCCTGATCGAGGATGGCCGTGAGGCAGTCTATGATGAGTCTGCGGTGGAGGAGATGGATGTCTTCTATGTGCAGGACAAGTTCGGCTACGTGAAGCTGCTGGATACGGCGACCTATCAGCGGAATCAGGAGGCGGTGGACAGCGAAAACCGCTTTGTGATTCCCTGTAAGAATACCGATCGACTGCTGATCTTCACAGACCGCGGCATGCTGCACCAGCTGAAGCTCATGGATGTGCCGCTTTGCAAGTTCAAGGACAAGGGCGTGCCCATTGACAATATCAGCAAGTATTCGGCCAATGAGGAAGAGATTCTGGCTGTGCTGGTGAAGCGGGAGCTGGCCGGCAAGAGCCTCATTTTCCTGACGAAGCAGGGCTTTGTGAAGCGGGTGGATGCAGCGGAATTCGATACGACGCTTCGCTGTGTCAGCGCCGCCAAGCTGCAGCCGGAGGATCTGCTGGCCGCAGTGAAGGTCTACAACGGCGAAAGTGATGTGGTATTTGTCACAGAGCAGAGCTGCTTCCTGCGCTGCGCGGCGGAGGAGATTCCGCTGCAGAAGAAGACCGCCAAGGGCGTTATTTCTGTGGCACTGGGCAAGAATGACGGGCTCGAAGACATTTACCTCTTGGGCACGGAGCCGATCGACATCGAGGTGAGCGGCAAGACGCTGAGCCTGAATCGCCTGAGGCTTTCCAAGCGGGGCGGCAAGGGCACGAAGCATTAAGAAGCTGAGGCAATGGGAGCCATAACAAAATTTATGGTTGATATAAATCATTTTTCGCGCTATAAGTATTCACTAAGCAGTAAAAGCCAAAAAGGAGAGCGATTATGGAAAAGTTAAAGGTAGGTATCCTCGGCGCAACCGGTATGGTGGGCCAGCGTTTCATTACACTTCTGGCGGAGCATCCCTGGTTTGAGATCACCACACTGGCTGCTTCACCCCGGTCTGCAGGACAGACCTACGGCGAGGCCGTAGAGGGCAGATGGAAGCTGGACATTCCCATGCCGGAGAAGGTGAAGGACATGATCGTGAAGGACGTGTCGGACATCGAGGGTGTGACAAAGGACGTGGATTTCGTGTTCTCTGCGGTAGACATGAAGAAGGATGAGATCCGTGTGATTGAGGAGGCCTATGCCCGGGCAGAAACACCGGTGGTGTCCAACAACTCTGCACATCGCTGGACCAAGGATGTTCCTATGGTGGTGCCGGAGATCAATGCTGAGCATTACAAGATCATCGAGGAGCAGAAGAAGCGTCTGGGCACCACAAGAGGCTTCATCGCCGTAAAGCCCAACTGCTCCATTCAGTCCTATACACCGGCGCTGTCCGCATGGATGGAGTTTGAGCCCTATGAGGTGATCGTTTCCACCTATCAGGCCATTTCCGGTGCCGGCAAGAATTTCGAGACCTGGCCGGAGATGGTGGGCAACATCATCCCTTACATCGGCGGTGAGGAGGAGAAGTCCGAGAAGGAGCCGCTGAAGGTTTGGGGACACATTGAGGGAGATCACATTGAGGCAGCAGCAGAGCCGGTGATCAGTGCCCAGTGTATCCGCGTGCCGATCCTGAACGGCCATACCGCTACGGTATTCGTGAAGTTCCGGAAGAAGCCCACCAAGGAGCAGCTCATCGAGAAGCTGCGGAGCTTCAAGGGCCTGCCCCAGGAGTACGAGCTTCCCTCTGCACCGAAGCAGTTCATCCAGTACTGTGAGGAGGACAACCGTCCCCAGGTACAGCTGGATGTGAACTACGAGCACGGCATGGGCGTTTCCATCGGCCGTCTCCGTGAGGATACCATCTACGACTGGAAGTTCGTGGGCCTTTCCCACAACACCCTGAGAGGTGCTGCCGGCGGCGGTGTTGAGAGTGCCGAGATGCTGGTGAAGCTGGGATACATCACAAAGAAGTAAAAACAGTTACTGTTATTTGGCCTCCGCCGGGGTGCGCAGTCACCCCCGGCGGGGGCTTTTTGTATCTTCCTGGGATGCCGGATTTTGTCGTCCCTTTCCGTCCCTTTCCGGTCTGCTTATGGAAATTATCTCCAAAATATGCTATCATAAATGAAATAAAAATTTGCAGCAGGCAAAACGTGCAGACCTGCGGAAATGAGGAAAATGCGATGGCAGTGAAGAGTGCATCAATGGGAAAGCTGGAGGACGGCCGTGAGGTAACGGCATATACGCTCACGAATGCGAAGGGTACGGAGGCCGCCTTCCTGGATTTCGGCGCCATGTGGTACAGCATGCTGGTGGCTGATAAGGACGGAAAGCAGCGGGATATGCTGCTGGGCTGCGGGGATCTCAAGGATCTGCCGAAGAATCCCGGCCACATGGGCGAAGTGGTGGGCCGGAACGCCAATCGTATCGGCGGTGCGGCCTTCACACTGAACGGAAAGACCTATGCGCTTCATGTGAATGACAACGGTGTCAACAACCTCCACTCCGGCCCGGATTACTGGCGGCTTCGCACCTGGCAGGCCGAGACAGGAGAGTCAGCGCAGGGCAGCTACGTCCGCTTCTCCCTCCATTCTCCGGACGGCGACCAGGGCTATCCCGGCAATGCGGATGTAAGCATCACCTATACTCTTTCTGCGGACAATGCGGTACACCTTCATTACGAGGGCAGTGCAGATCAGGACACCGTATTCAACCTCACCAATCATGCGTATTTTAATGTTGCCGGGCAGGACAGCGGCAGCGTCCTCAAGCATCTGGTTTGGCTGAATGCCGATCATTTCACGCCGGCGGATGCCGTGTCCATTCCGACAGGCGAGATTCGTCCGGTGGAGGGCACGCCCATGGATTTCCGGACACCGAAGCCCGTCGGACAGGACATCGGTGCGGATTTTGATCAGCTGAACTTTGCCAAGGGCTATGATCACAACTGGTGCCTGAACGGTGCGGACGGCAGCGTGCGCCTGGTGGGCTCCGTTTATGCCGAGGAAAGCGGCATAAAGATGGAGATGTATACAGATCTCGAGGGCGTGCAGTTCTATACCGCCAACTATCTGGAGGAGCCGGGCATCGGCAAGGGCGGAAGAGACTATCATCCCCGGGATGCGTACTGCTTCGAGACCCAGCATTATCCCGATGCGGTCAACAAGCCGGGCTTCCCGACGCCCTTTGTGAAGGCCGGAGAAAAATACGAGACAGAAACGATCTACCGCTTCACCCTGGCGTGACCTGTAGATCGACAATGGAGAAGGTGTGAAGGAATTATTTATTGCAGAGAAGCCCTCGGTGGCGCGGCAGTTTGCGGAGGCCATGGAGATGCAGGGCAAACGGCAGGACGGATATCTGGAATCGGAAAAGTATGTCATCACCTGGTGCGTGGGTCACCTGGTGTCCATGTCCTATCCCGAAAAATATGATGAAAGCCTGCGGCGCTGGCGGATGGAAACGCTGCCCTTCATACCGAAAACCTATCGCTATGAGGTGATTCCGGATGTGCAGAAGCAGTTCAACATCGTGGCGGGCCTTCTGAAGCGGGACGATGTGGAACGCATCTATGTCTGCACCGACTCCGGACGCGAGGGAGAGTACATTTACCGCCTGGTGGACATGATGGCCGGGGTGGGCCCCAAGGAGAAGCGCCGGGTCTGGATCGATTCCCAGACGAAGGAGGAGATCCTCCGGGGCATTCGGGAGGCGAAGCCGGAGTCCGACTATGACAATCTGGCAGCGGCGGCCTTCTCCCGGGCGAAGGAGGACTACCTCATGGGCATCAACTTCTCCCGGGCGCTGACGCTCCGCTACGGCCGTGCCGTTTCCCAGCGCCTGCACAAGGAGAAGAATACCGTCATTGCCGTGGGCCGGGTCATGACCTGTGTACTGGGCATGATCGTGCGCCGGGAGCTGGAGATCCGGAACTTTCAGAAAACCAGCTTTTACAAGCTTCTCGGCGATTTCCAGCTGCCTGCAGCAGAGGCCAATGTCGGCGGCCCGGACGCCCCGGCCTCACCTTCGCCTATTTTGACAGCGGAGTTCCGGGGACGGGAGGATTCGCCCCATTATGCCCCGACAGAGCTCTACAAAAACAGCGGCTTCCTGAAGCGGGAGCAGGCAGAACGCTTCGCGGCGAGCTTTCAGCCCCTGCCCCGGGAGGCGGTGGTGCAGTCCCTGGAGCGGAAGAAGGAAACGAAGAAGCCGCCGCTGCTCTATAATCTGGCGGAGCTGCAGAACGACTGCTCCCGGCTCTTTAAGCTGAGCCCCGATGAGACGCTGGGCATTGCCCAGGAGCTCTATGAGAAGCGCCTCACCACCTATCCCCGAACCGATGCCCGGGTGCTGTCGTCAGCAGTGGCGAAGGAGATCGGAAAAAACCTGAACGGTCTTCGCGGCTACGGACCCTGTGCGACCTTTGCGGCGGAGCTTTTGCAGAAGGGCGGCGTAGAAAAGATCGGGCAGACCCGGTATACGGACGACAAGCAGATCACGGATCACTATGCCATCATTCCCACGGGAGACGGCCTCCGGGAGCTGCCGCGGCTGAAGCCCCTGAGCCAGAGCGTCTATGAGCTCATTGTGCGGCGCTTCCTCTCGATTTTCTATCCGCCGGCAATATATGAGAAGCTGGCCATTCAGCTGCAGTGCTGTGACGAGAGCTTCCATACCAGCTCCCGCGCCCTGAAGGAGCCGGGCTATCTCCGGGTGGCGAAGCTTCCCCGGGGAGAGCAGGAGGACAGGGACAATGACGGCGGGCCGGAGAGCCCGGACAACAGCGCCATGCTGCTCAGGCTTCGGAAGGGACAGAGGCTGCAGCTTTGTGCCCTGAACCTTAAGGAGGGAGAGACCTCGCCGCCGAAGCGCTATACCAGCGGTACAATGATTCTGGCCATGGAAAATGCCGGAAATCTCATTGAGGATGAGGAACTGCGGGCCCAGATCAAGGGCTCCGGCATCGGCACCTCCGCCACCCGGGCAGGGATCCTCACCAAGCTGCAGCGCATCGGCTACATTTCCCTGAACAAAAAGACCCAGGTGCTGACGCCCACGGAGCTGGGCGAGCTCATTACCCAGGTGGTGCAGGCCTCGGTGCGGCAGCTGCTGAACCCGGAGCTGACGGCCTCCTGGGAAAAGGGCCTGTCCTATGTGGCAGAGGGAAAGATCACCGAGCAGGAATATATGGACAAATTGGATGCCTTTGTGCGGAGCCGCACGGAGGCCATCAAGAACGCCGGCAGATAAAGGAAAGGCAGGAAGATGACAAAGGAAGAACTGAAGATTAAAAATATGTACGACTTACAGTATACGGAGGCGAAGGACTGCTTCGCTGATGCGGAATATCCCTGGGAGGCACTGCCGCGGATCCATGATTTCATTGCGGCCTACGGGCCGACGCTGGATCCGGCGGAGTATAGCGAGGTACAGCCCCATGTCTGGATTCACAAGACCGCGAAGGTGCTGCCCTCCGCTTATTTTGCAGAGTACATCATCATCGGACCGGAGACAGAGGTGCGGCACAGTGCCTTCCTGCGGGGAAATATCATGGTGGGCAGGGGCTGTGTCATCGGCAATTCCTGTGAGCTCAAGAACGTGATCATCTTCGACGGCGTACAGGTGCCCCACTACAACTACGTGGGTGATTCCATCCTGGGCTATAGGTCCCATATGGGCGCGGCGTCCCTGACCTCTAATGTGAAGTCTGACAAGAAGCTGGTGGTGGTCCATGCCGCGGACGGCGACATTCCCACAGGACTCAAGAAGTTCGGTGCCATGCTGTCGGACCATGTAGAGGTGGGCTGCGGCTCGGTGCTGAACCCGGGTGTTTGCGTCGGACGGAACAGCAACATTTACCCGCTGAGCTCGGTGCGGGGCTGTGTGCCGGCGAATTCCATTTACAAGAGTGCGGAAGACATTATCACAAAGGCTGAATAAAGCCGGAAAGGGGAAGACATGGAGAAATTCACGGACAATGTACACATTCTGGAGCATCCTCTGATTACCCATAAGATTTCCATTCTGCGGGATCGGAATACGGGAACCAATGAATTCCGGAAGCTGGTGGAGGAGATCGCCATGCTCATGGGCTTCGTGGCCCTCAGTGATCTGCCCATGAAGGAGGTGGAGGTGGAGACCCCCATCGAGAAGGCGGAGACGAAGGTGATTGCGGGACGGAAGCTGGCCATCGTGCCCATCCTTCGTGCCGGCCTCGGCATGGTTTCCGGGCTGACCGCACTGGTGCCCTCTGCCAAGATCGGACATATCGGCATGTACCGGAACGAGGAGACCCACGAGCCGGTGGAGTACTTCTGCAAGCTCCCCAGCCCCATCGATGAGCGCACCATTGTGGTTTGCGATCCCATGCTGGCCACCGGCGGCTCAGCGGTGGATGCCATTTCCCAGATCAAGGCCCACGGCGGCAAGAGGATCAAGTTTGTCTGCATCATTGCGGCACCGGAGGGCGTGCAGAAGCTGAACATGGTGCATCCGGATGTGCAGATCTATGTGGGAAATCTGGATCGCTGCCTGAACAAGAATGCCTATATCTGTCCGGGCCTCGGCGATGCGGGAGACCGGATCTTCGGCACAAA
>CAVATZ010000069.1:7098-12019 GCA_963591655.1 Clostridiales bacterium | reverse complement strand
AATATATCATGTATGAATTCCCTTGTGAAACAAATATATTTGATATAAAATATCGGATGGGCCGATATTTATTATCCTTTTATGATGCTCTCTCCGCAGCGAACGGGGCCGGGATTTCGGAATGCAATTTCCTGATCCTGCGAATCGGTAACCACCAGCATGATGCTCAAATTGTACTTATCCCGAAGCTTTTTCTGATCTACGGCAACAATCGGATCTCCTGCTTTCACAGTGTCTCCCTGTTGAAATGCGCCGATCGTAAAGCCGTCACCGTCTGCTTTCACAGTATCAATGCCGATATGAACAAGCAATTCAACACCGGAGGCTGTTGTGAGGCCAAAAGCATGTCCGGTCGGGTAAACGACACTGAGCACGCCGTCCACGGGCGATGCCACCGTAACCGTATCCGCCTCACTCAGAAAGGCAACGCCGTCACCCAGTACCTTGCCGGCAAACATCTCGTCCGGCACTGTCGCAATGTCAATCAGCTCGCCGTCCACAATCGCACGGATCTCTGTCTTCTCCTCCTGCACCAGAACGTCAGTCTGCGGCTTTTCTTCCACTGCAGCATGGTTTTGCGCTTCCTCCGCATCCGCTGCTTCGCTTTCCTCGTCAAATCCCAGAACAAAGGTAACGGCTGTTGCAGTCAGAATCGTCACCGCAATGCCCGCCAGCATTGCCCAAATCGTATTGACGAAGATCGGCAGCGCCAGAATCGTGGAATAGCCCATGAAGAACGCTTTGGCACCCAGCAGACCGGCAACCACACCGCCGGCAGCACCGCCGACCATGACGCCGATCATCGGTTTTTTATACTTGACGCCGATGCCGTAAATGGCCGGCTCCGAAACACCCGCCAGAATGCATCCGACAGCAAGCGAAAAACACTCCGCCTTGAACTGCTTGTTTTTTGCCTTCAGAGCAACGCCGAGACAGGAACCGCCCTCTGCCATATTGTGAAGAATGAAGGCCGGACGGAACACACCGTCATAGCCCGGGTCAGCAATAAACTGCGTCATAAATGGCGAAATGGCATGATGCATTCCTGTCATGATCAGCCAGGGCAGTACAGCCGTCAGCGCACCCAGCGCAATAAATCCGAAGTGCTCCGAAGAGAACACAAAGACGTTGACAATGATGGCGCCCAGGAAATCTCCCAGCGGTCCGAGCACTGTCACACCCAAGGTATAGGTGATAAACAGCGTACCGGTGCCGACAAAAATAGACTTGAAAATACCGGGAATGATCTTGTTCATCAGCTTCTCTACATAGGCTGCACAGATGCCGATCAGAAGCGCCGGCATCATGGTGTTGTTGTATTTCACCAGCATCACCGGCAGTCCGAACAAATGCACCGCCTCACCCGCAGAAACCATTTCCGTAAAGGCCGGTGCCACCAAAGCTGCAGAGCAGGCCATGGCATAGATCGGTGTGGATCCCAGCTTTTTCGCCGTTCCCATAGAAACAAATACCGGCATGAAGTAGAACGGCATATTTGCCACAAGACTCAACAATGTGTAGGTCTGTGACTTTGAGAATTCCGGCGCTGCCAGCGTGATCAGCAGCAGGAAGACCTTCAGCATACCGCCTGCGATCAGTCCCGGCACCAGCGGTGTGACAGCCGCCGACACAAAGTTGATCACAGCGGTTGCCGCCTCTCCCGGTGTCAGCTTCTTTTTGGCGGCGGGCTGAGCAGCCGTCCCTTCCGCTGCAGGCACCAGATCCTGCAGAAGCTTCGCTGCAGCGGTATAAACCGGCATCAGATTCTGTCCCAGAATGATCTGCAACTCGTTGGTTTTGAAAACATTACCCATAACCGGCTTGGTGGCATTGATCTTTTCCAAATCCACCTTAGATGTATCCTTAATAATAAAGCGAAGACGCGTCATGCAATGGGTGACACTGCTGATATTCTCTGCTCCTCCACTGTATTCAATCAGTTTTTCCGCAACCTTTGTGTAATCCACGGGATTCCCCTTTCTTTTTATAGCAGCTGTCTCTTCAATCAAGGATACAGCTTCCGTTTGATGCAATCACCTGCCTGTACCAGTCAAAGCTGTCCTTCTTCAGGCGCTGCAAGCTGCCGGTTCCGTCATTCTGCCGATCCACATAAATGAATCCATAGCGTTTCTTCATTTCCCCCGTTCCTGCCGAAACGATGTCAATCGGTCCCCAGTACAGATAGCCCATCACCTCACAGCCGTCCTCAATGGCCTCATGGACCTGCTGCAAATGCGCTGCAATATAGCTTTTCCGGAATTCATCATGAATGTGTCCCTCCGCATCCGGTGTCTCATCCAGTCCAATGCCGTTCTCTACAATAAACAGCGGAAGGTGATATCGATCCGTCAGCACATTCAGCACATAGCGCAGCCCCTCCGGATCAATCGGCCACTGCCAAGGCGCCGGTGTGGTTCCCTTCAGATACGGATTCGGCTTTCCCTTGATGCCGCCGGTGTCAAAGGCATTTTCAATCTCATGAGAATAGGTTCCGGAACGATAATAACTGAAGGCAAAGAAATCCACCGTATAGTCGCGGATCATTTCCAGATCCTGTTGCGTCAGCTGCGGCTGATATCCCAGCTCTCTCCAGATTCGTTTCACATACCCGGGTACTACGCCCAGGCAGAACGGATCCGCAAAATAATAATTGGAAATCCGTGCCAGATTGTAAGCCCCCATCACATCCTGCGGATCACAGGTATAGGGATATGTGGCGATGCTGGAGCAAGTCAACATGCAACCCACCTTTGCTGCCGGATCGATCTCATGTACCAGCTTAACTGTCCAGGCACTTCCTGTCAGCAGATGACAATATGCATCCCATTTTTCTTCCTCACTTACCTCTAAAGGATGCGCCTTATCAAAGGGCTTGATGGAAAGCAGGCCGCCGGAGATAACCGGTCTTCGATACATATTGTTGACCTCGTTAAAGGTCAGCCAGTATTTCACCTTTCCCTTGTAGCGGCTGACGATGGTCTGTACATACCGTTTCCAGTACGCAATGGTCTCCTCTCCGATCCATCCGCCGTGTTCAATCAGAAGATTCAGCGGAGTTTCATAGTGGCTCATTGTAATCACCGGCTCCATCCCGTTCCGAATGATCTCATCGATCAGCTCGTCATAAAATTTCAGGCCGGCTTCATTTGCCTCCTCGTCATCTCCGTTCGGGAAAATGCGCCCCCATGAAATCGATGTCCGAAATGCCTTGAAGCCCATTTCCTTCATGAGCCGCAGATCCTCCCGGAAGCGATGATAGAAGTCAATTCCCTCATGCGTCAGATACACCTTGGACGGATCGAGCTGCATCTGCCATTTGTTTGTCTCCTCATTCCACACCAGTCCTGCATCATGAGAATTGATGCCGACCACGATATCGGAAACATTCGGCAGCTTTCCGTCTGCAAGCCAGGCACCTTCACACTGGTTGGCCGCAACCGCTCCGCCCCATAAAAAATCCCCGGGAAATTCATGTGCCATACACTGTTCCTCCTCTTTTTTTATACTGCAAAGATATCTGACTTTGAATATTTGAAAAAGAGCATATTTATGATATATATTATTCCAAAAGCGAGGTATTTTATTGTGGAAAACGAACAAGTTAATGCTTTTATCGCCGTGGTTGAGCACGGAACCATCACAAAAGCCGCCGAACATCTGTATACAACCCAATCCTCCGTATCCAAAAAGATCAACGCATTGGAGGAGGAATTCCGCATTCAGCTGTTTTATCGCGGAAAAGGATACCGGAAGGCCGAACTGACCGCATCCGGAGAACAGTTTCTGGCACTTTGTCGGCAGTGGCAGAACATAAAAAAAGAGGCAGATGCGCTACATATCCAGAAGGAACAGATCCATTTGTCGATCGGTGCTATCGAATTGATCAATTCCTTCACCTTTACGGAGCACTATCGTCATATGCTTTCAGCGCATCCGGAGTTATCCCTTGAAATCCACACCCACCATTCCGGTGAGATTTACCATCTGCTTGCAAACCATTATGTAGATCTGGGGTATGTCTACAACCAGCAGGCCCATAATGAGCTGATCGTGCGGCCTCTGTTTCAGGAACCAATGCAGCTGCTCTGCCATAAGGATACTGCACTGCCGGAAATTGTCCGACCGGACGAGCTGGATCCGCGGGAAGAAATCCATCTGAAATGGTCCAACGATTATGAACTCTGGCATGATCAGCTCTGGCCCGGGCAGCATTTCCGGCTCCATATCGGCTCCAGCCAGATGATCGGCAGCTTTCTGGACCGGCCGGGAAGATGGGTCATCGTTCCGGCCAGCGTAGTGGACGGAATGGCACAGCGCTATCCCTTTGCCCGCCGCACGCTCGCTGTTAAAATGCCGGTTCGCACCTGTTACGAGATCGAATCACGATTTCCGCGCCTAAACAGTCAAGCAGGCATACATCTTTTCAAAGCAGAGCTGCGGCAGTACCTGCATACGCATACAAATTTCACTGTAGCTGTATAGCCCCTGCTTGGTTTCTGACTACGGCACACAAAAAGCGGGCAATCAACTGCCCGCTTGATACTTTCTTATCCTTTATACCGCAGAAGCCGCATGGCGTTCAAGATGCACAGCACCGCGACGCCCACATCCGCGAAGACCGCGGCCCACATGTTGGCGAGACCCACGGCGCCGAGCACCAGAATGGCTGCCTTGATCACCAGAGCAAACACGATGTTCTCCGTGGCGATCCGCACGGTTTTCCGGGCGATGCGGATGGTGGCGGGTATACGCCGCAGGTCATCATCCATGATGACAATGTCGGCGGCCTCAATTGCCGCATCCGAGCCCATGGAGCCCATGGCAATTCCGACATCGGCACGACTCAGCACCGGTGCATCGTTGATGCCGTCACCGATAAAGGCAAGCCGGGGCCGTTTTTTCTCATTTCCCTGCTTCTCCA
>CAVATZ010000069.1:0-6763 GCA_963591655.1 Clostridiales bacterium | reverse complement strand
GTGGCAATCAAGCCCTGGCCGCTGACATTATCCGTGCCGGACAGAAGCCGGGTATTCAGCTCTCCGCCGCCGGACTGCTCCTGATACGCCTCCGCAATGGAGCGGGCAATGGGATGGGTGGACAGCCCCTCCGCCAGCGCCGCGGTCCGCAGCAGCTCCTCCGGGGTAATGCCTTCGGCCGGCAAAACCCGGGACACGCGGAAGCTTCCCTCCGTCAGGGTACCTGTTTTATCGGAAACCACCGTGTTGAGCTGAGACAGCAGCTCCAGATAGTTGGAGCCCTTCACCAGCACGCCGTTCCGGCTGGCTGCACCGATGCCGCCGAAGAAGGACAGCGGAATGGAGATGACCAGCGCACAGGGGCAGGAAATAACCAGGAAGGTACAGGCACGGTAAATCCAGGTCAGGGGATCTCCCAGAAGCAGTGACGGCAGAATGGCCAGCGCCACCGCACCGTATACCACAAGCGGCGTATACCAGCGGGCGAAGCGGGTAATGAAGTTCTCCGTCTGGGACTTTTTCTCGGACGCATTTTCCACCAGCTCCAGAATCCGGGATACCGTGGAATCCTCAAAGGCCTTTTCTGCCCGCACCCGAAGCATGCCCTCACCGTTGATGCAGCCGGAAATCACCTGATCGCCGTTGCGCACGGTTCTCGGCACGGATTCTCCGGTCAGTGCCGCCGTGTTCACCAGACTTTCACCGCTCTCCACAATGCCGTCCACGGGGATCTTCTCGCCCGGCTTGATCACCAGGATGTCTCCGATCTCCACGTCATCCGGATCCATGGTCTCCACACTGCCGTCAGACTGCTCCACATTGGCATATTCCGGCACGATGTCCATGAGCTTCGTGATGGACTGCCGGGAGCGCCCCACCGCATAGCTCTGGAACCACTCTCCCACCTGATAGAACAGCATCACGGCACAGGCCTCGGAATTCTCACCGGTGGCGAAGGCACCGACTGTGGCCACCAGCATCAGGAAGGATTCGTCGAAGGGCTGCCGGTTTTTGATGCCCAGCAGCGCCTTCCGCACCACGTCCTTTCCGACCATAAAATAGGGGACAAGATAAACCGCGAGACCCAGCAGCCGGTTTTCGAATACCACCGGCAGTGCCCCGGATTTATCAAAAATCATGAAGATCGCAAAGATCGCGAGTGCCGCCAGAATGTGACTCAACTCCTTTTTCAATTTGTCGCTCATGTGTTTTCTCCTGAAAAATGGTAAATTTAATACAGCGAAAGGCACAGGTCTCCCGCTGTATCGGTTTTCTGAGGGCTATCCGTTTTTACCGCTCTACGGCAAAATCCGGCTCAATCTTCTTGCCGGTCTCAATGGCCAGTGACAGCAGCTCCTCGAAGCGGTCATCCTCGGCCTCCAGTGTAAACTTCTGCATCATGAAATTCACCTTGGCATCCGTTACCCCCTCCAGCTTCTTGATGGCGTCCTCCACCTTGGCTGCACAGGCTGCACAATCGATATCACACTTGAACTTCTTCTTCATAATAGTCTCCTTCACTCTTCTATATGCTCTTTTCCCATCGCAATGATGGTTTTCACATGGTCATCCGCCAGCGCATAGATCATGGACTTGCCGTCTCGCCGTGCGCTGATCAGCTTGGATACCCGCAGGATCTTCAGCTGGTGAGAAACCGCCGACTGGTTCATATCCAGATCCTCGCAGATTTCTGTCACACCCTTCTCGCCGTCAAACAGATCGTACAGAATCCGGATTCTGGTGGAATCCCCGAAGATCTTGAACAGCTCCGCCAGCTCGCAAAGCTCGTCCTCGCTGACATTGGAAATGATGTGATCGATTTTCTCAGCATCGTACTGCTTCTCTTCCGACATCCGCCCTCCTTCATATTCGCTTTTATTCATATGAGTATTCTATCATATGTTCATAGGTTGTCAATAGGTATATGCAAAGAATACAAAAATAGGTATCCGGCAGATAAAATCTGCCGGATACCCGGAGAGTGCAAAATTCTGTATCCAATTATACTCAGCTGACCATTCTGCCGGAATTGTCGAAGCTGTGGGTCACACCGTCGATGTAGTTCAGTCCGGTCACCATGGCACCGTCGGCACCGAGGTAATAGGTTGCGCCGCCGACATTCAGCCAGCCGGTCTTCATCCAGCCGGATTCATCGAAATAGTACCACTTGTTGCTGATGAGCTCCCAGTTGCTCTTGGTATAGCCGCCGTCCGCATGCTTGTACCACCACTTATTGCTGCCGTCCGCTGCTCTCAGCCACTGTGCCGTCGCTGCCGGGGTGCTGTTGGAAACTGTTCCGCCGGGGCCGCCGGAGCTGGTGCTTGTGGTTTTCGTGCTTGTGGAGCTGCTGGTGCTGGAGGCATTAAAATACTTATCATCGGACTCTACCCAGTCGGACCAGCCGGAGCTGCTGTTGTAGGCTCTTACCTCGAAGTAATAGTAGCCGCTCTTTGTGATCACGGAGCTGAGGCTGATGCTCTTGCTGGTGGTATCCTTTGTGGTCACCTTGGAGCCGTCACGATAGACCCGCACCTGATACTTGCTGGCCTTGCCGTCTACGCTCCACTTCGCCGTGGTGCCGTTCCAGTAGGGATCGTCAACATTGGCATAAGTAACGGTAGACGTGCTGCCCGGCTCCACATAGCTCTTCTGCAGCTTGTTGTATGCCTCTACATCATTCTCCTGAAGATACCGCCAGTATACCGGATCGCCCTCCCACTCTGTGATGTTTCCGTCGGGATACGTATTGAAGATATTGTAATACCAGTCATAGTAGGATACTGCAGCAAATGCCGTCACGGAAGATCCTGCTGCCATAACCATTGCTGCCATCACAAGCGCTGCGCCCTTTACTCTCAATTTCATAAGAATACCTCTTTCTTCAGCTTATTCCATATCCCGGAGGCGAAGGCATTGCCCTCTGCCCCATCAGGATCATCAATCATGTGCTCATCATACACTACGAAGAGACACAAAAGAGACACACTCCGTATCTCACGAGATCAGCGACAGCTTACTCCTCTTCCTTCTTCGGCAGGAGGTTCGTCATGCTGCGCAGTCCCGTCACCACCGTTGATGTGTTGTGCAGCAGCGCAGAGCTTGCGGGCTGGATCAGTCCCAGCACGCCCATGGCAATCAGCAGACCATTGAAGGAAATGATGAAACGATAGTTGGAATGAATCCGCTTCATCATCGCCATGCTGAGCCGCCGCAGGGTCACCAGCTCCGCCAGATTCTCCGATGCGATGGTAATGTCGGCGACCTCCCGGGCGATGGCCGCGCCGTCACTGATGGCGATGCCGGCATCTGCCTCAGAAAGAGCCGGTGTATCGTTCACACCGTCGCCCACCATGATGACCTTTCGGCCGCGAAGATGCTCCTCGCGAATGAAGCCGGCCTTGTCCTCCGGCAGCACCTCTGCATGGAACTCGTCAATGTTCAGGCTCCGGGCCACAGCGGCTGCCGTCTTGTGGCTGTCACCGGTCATCATGCAGACCTTGCTGATGCCCAGCGCATGCAGCTCGTCAATGATGCCCTTGGCCTCCTCACGAAGCGGGTCGAAGATGCAGAGCACGGCCTTCAGTCTGCCGTCAATGGCCATATACAGCTGAGAATACTCGCCGGGCAGTGCCGCCAGCTTCTCCTGCTCCTCCTCGGAAAGTACTGTTCCCTCGTCCTCGAAAACGAAATGATAGCTGCCGATGATGGCCTTCTTGCCGTTCACCAGAC
Organism: Clostridiales bacterium; assembly: GCA_963591655.1. GTDB lineage: Bacteria > Bacillota > Clostridia > Lachnospirales > Lachnospiraceae > Oribacterium. Next base: position 3,034 of record CAVATZ010000069.1, on the reverse strand, counting down.
TGGAAATACCGTGGGCCACCACATACTGCACCTCTGAATGCATTTCCGCATGCTCGATGCCGCGCTTTTCCGCCTCATGGACCACCGCATTCGCAATGGAGTGCGGGAAGTGCTCCTCCAGGCAGGCGGCCAGCTGCAGTGCCTGCTCCTCGTTCACGCCGTCAAAGGTCTCGATCCGCACCACCTGCGGTGTCGCATGGGTCAGGGTACCGGTCTTATCAAAGACAATGGTGTCCGCCTGGGCCACGGCCTCCAGGAATTTGCCGCCCTTCACGGAAATGTCGGACTCTCCGGCCTCCCGGATCGCAGACAGCACTGTCAGCGGCATGGAAAGCTTCAGCGCACAGGAGAAATCCACCATCAGGAAGGAGATGGCCCGGGTTACATTCCGGGTCAGCAGATAGGTCAGCGCCGTACCCACCAGAGAATAGGGCACCAGACTGTCCGCCAGATGGAAGGCCTTGGACTCCGTGTTGGACTTCAGCTTCTCGGAATCCTCAATCATCCGCACGATCTGATCGTACTTGCCGGAGCCTGCCGCCTTGCTGACAGCGATCACACACTCGCCCTCTTCCACCACGGTGCCGGCATAAACATAGCCGCCCTCGGTCTTCACCACCGGCACAGATTCGCCGGTCATGGAGGCCTGGTTTACGCTCATCTCTCCGGAAACCACCACGCCGTCCAGCGGGATAATGTTGGAGGTCCGCACCACGATGCGGTCCCCGGGCTGTACGGCACTCACATCCACGAGAACGTCCTCGCCCTCGGTCTTGAGCCATACCTTGTCCACCTTCAGGGCCATGGACCGCGCCAGATCGCCCACGGACTTCTTATGGGTCCACTCCTCCAGAATCTCACCGATGTCCAGGAGGAACATAACGGAGGAGGCCGTGCCGAAATCATTCCGCAGCATGGAGGCCAGGATTGCCGTCGCATCCAGCACCGGCACCTGAATCCTTCCCTTCAGAAGGCAGCCGATGCCCTGCAGAATGAAGCGCACACTCTTGACCAGTGTCCAGGCAATCTGCAGCGGTGCCGGGAAGAAGAGCTGGCGGAAGCCTCTGCCGAGAACCGTCATGGCCAGCTTTTCCTGGTACTCCCGGTTCAGGGCTCTGCCGGTCTGCTCCGGCACCAGTGCCAGCACCTCCTCTGCGTCATAGGAAAATGCTGTCAGGGCCGCAAGCACCTTCTCGCGCTTCTTCTCTCCGCCCGCATAGCGGATCACCGCATCGCCGGTGCGGTCAAACACCTTCACATCCTCCACAAAGGATTTGCTCTTCAGGAAATACTCCAGCTGATCCGCCTGTCCCATGGACATACGAACATCCGCCATATGCACCCGCAGTCTCCGGGAGGATTCATGTCGAATCACATATCTCATATTCTTTGTTATCTCCTATACATATATAAAAGGGGGAATGCCGAAGCACATCCCCCTTCCTGCCTTACCGAAAGACGCTTACTGCGCATCCTCTGCAGTCTTCTTCTCGTACTCAGCCACCAGCGCTCTCGCCTCCTCCAGCTTCTTCTGATCCGCTGCACGATAGCGCTTCTCGTTGATGTCTACCGCATCCTCGTAAATATCGGTGCAGTTCTCACGGAGAGCTGTTCCGGTTGCCATCACGGCATCCTTGCCCCGCAGCACCGCTGCTGTGCACTCTGTGTAAACCTTCTTCGCATCCTGGCTCTTCAGAACGGAAACACCTGCTGTACCGAAAAGCAGACCGCCGACAAACATACATGCCTTCTTATAAGGGAACATCTTATTACCTCCTAAAATATAATGATAAAAAGCCGCTGCGAATCTGCAGCCGCTGTGTTTCTGACACCCCTAGTGTACATCATTTTCAGTTTAGCGCCAACAAAACCTTATTAGGAAAGGCTAAAGAAATGCCAAAGAAGGAAATAGCCATATCACTTGACGCAAGTTATATAAAGTTATATAATGCAGAAAAAGTTATATAAAGTTATATAAGAAAAATTCAGGAGGTGTCGGCTATGGAAAATCCCTTTACATTAACATTCGGGAAAGAGCCTCTGAATCGTATCGACAGATCCCGCCAAAAAGAGGAAATCATTAACAGCTTTTTGGGAGAACATCCATCAAACCAGGTTTGCATGATCACAGGTGTACGCGGTTCCGGCAAAACTGTACTTTTAACTGAAATCGGAAAATATTTTGTCGAAATGCCTGACTGGATTGTCATTGACCTGACTCCCGAGCGGGACTTACTCACTTCCTTTGCTGCCGAGCTCTATAACTATGCCGGATTGACCGAAATTTTCCGCAGCGCGAAGCTGAACCTGTCTTTTCTCGGTATCGGCATAGCGATCGATGGGGCCGACCAGATCACGGACCTGAATGTCGGCATTCGACGTATGCTGCAATCCGTCAAAGCACAGCGCAAAAAGGTTCTGGTCACTATCGATGAAGCCGTCTGCAACAAGACAATGAAGGAATTTGCCAGCGTTTTCCAGATCTATATGCGTCAGGAACTGCCGGTCTTTCTTACACTGAGCGGCCTCTATGAAAAAATTTACGAACTGCAGAATGAGGAAACTCTGACTTTTCTGTATCGAGCTCCCAAGGTTGAACTGCAACCGCTGAATATCGGCATGATTGCAAGCCGATATCAGCAGATTTTCCAGCTTACGGATAGTGATGCTTTAGCCATGGCAAAGGAAACCAAGGGCTATTCCTTTGCCTTCCAGGTCCTCGGCTACCTTAGCTGGAAGAACCAAACGCAGTGGAAAAATGTATTGCCTGAATATCGCCTGTACCTGGAAGAATACGTATACCAGAAGTTGTGGACAGAAATCTCTTCAAAGGACAAGGAAGTATTAATCGGCATGGCTGCCATTCAAGATAATCACGTCAGCGCCATTCGGGAGTCTGTCAATATGTCCTCCAGCCTATTCAGTGTATACCGGAAACGGCTCATAAAAAAAGGCATCCTGACAACCCCGAATTACGGCCGGCTGGAATTTGCTCTGCCGCAATTCAAGGAATTCGTACTGCAGACAATGTAGC
>CAVATZ010000068.1:0-12157 GCA_963591655.1 Clostridiales bacterium | reverse complement strand
TACATAATGAATTATAATCCGCATAGGTTGAACCTATTTTGTGATTCCCGCTTTCGCCAACAAAAAGAGCCCGCGGCAGTCATGCTGCCGCAGGCCCCGAATAGGAACTCTCTCTATGATTCAGCGTATTTCAGTATTTCCGCCGGGCTGTGGGCAATGTAGTCGGCCCCGGCTTCCCGAAGCTCCTCCAGGCTGCCGTAGCCGTAGGTCACACCCAGGGAATCGACGCCGCTTTTCTTCGCGCCGTCGATATCAAAGTGCCGGTCTCCCACCATCAGAACTTTGGTCTTATCCAGCTGCATCTCCCGCACTGCCTTATCGATGAGCCGGGACTTTTCAGAATTGTGATCATCCAGCTCCGGCCCGGTCTGATAGCAGAAAAGCGGCGCCAGGTCAAAGTGCTCCAGGATTCGCTCTGCGAAAACATGAGGCTTCGAGGTCACCAGAAGAAGCTCCTTTCCGTCCGCAGACAGCTTCTGCAGCGTTTCCCGCATGCCGTCATAAACCTTCGCATCAAATATGCCGCTGACAGGATACACCTCCCGGTAATATTCTGTGGCCTTCTCGGCCTCTGCCTCGCTCAGACCGTAGATTCCCATAAAGGAGTCCACCAGAGAGGGTCCCACAAAACGCCGCAGGGTTTCCTCCGGCTCATTGGGATAACCGAAATGATCCAGGGCATACTGGGCCGACTTCATGATGCCCGGCCCGGAATCCATAATGGTGCCGTCCAGATCCAATAAAATTGCGTCGTATTTCTTCATGTGCTTCTTCCTTTTCTTCGGCCCGAAGGCATTGCCCCCTAGAGCAGACCGGGCCGCTCAGATTTCGCAGGCCCGCTTCCGGAGAATGTCCAGAAGGCACTGGTCTGCCTTGGACAGGTACGCATCCTTCAGGGTAGCGATGCAGAGACTCCAGTAGGCATTGTACTTCTTATCTATGGAAAGATAGACCGGCGGGTTCTGGAAACGATTCTGGTTCACATAATCGCTGGGCAGCATGGTGTAACCCATGTTCAGCGCCGCCAGACGCTCCGTGGTCATATAATTCCGGGTCTGCAGCCGGATCTTCGGGGCAATGCCGGCCTTTTTCAGCACCGCATCCGTCACATGGCGAATCCGCTGCTCCTTAAAAAGCGTCAGCAGCGGCTCGTCCCGCAGCAGCTCCACATCCAGCACCGGATAATCGTAGCCCTCCGCGGGCACCGCCTGCTTCACCAGCGGATTGTCCTTGGACATGGCGATGACGAAGGGATGGTCCGTCAGAATCTCATAGTTCAACGAGGGATTTGCCTCATTGTCCTCCGCCGGCGCATGCATAATGGAGAAATCCAGGTCGCCGCTCACCAGCCGGGACTCCTGGGGCTCCGTGGAGCCCTCGAAAACATCCCAGGTGATGTTCGGGCAAAGCTGCTGAAATTCCGGCAGAATGTGCGGCAGCACAATGGCCCCCAGATGGTTGGTGATGCCGAAGTAAATCCTTCCCACCCGCAGATCGTTGATATCCGTGATTTCCGCTTCGAAGTTGTCGTAGATCTTCAGGATCTGACAGGCCATCTGGTAGTAGCGCTCTCCGGCATAGGTCAGATGCAGGCCGTTGGAGCCCCTGACAAAAAGCTTCACGCCAATGGTGTCCTCAATGCGGGAAATCGACTGGGATAATGACGGCTGTGCCACAAAAAGCTTTTTTGCCGCCTTGGAAATGTTTTTTTCATCTGCAACGGTTTTCACGTACAGCAATTCACGACTGGTCATAGCAGCTGCCTCTTCTTTGAGATTGTTTTTTATAATACGGCCAATAACAATAGCCTATATTCTAGCATCGACGCCGGAAAATCTCAAGCTTCGGCCTCCTATGTCCGGAGGTCACTGCCGAATGCCGATTACTTCAAAGCGGTTGTTCTCCGGAATCACCAGCGCCTCATGCGCGCGAATGTAATCCACGATCATGTCCTGCATGTTATCGGCACCGCTGTATACTGTTTTACACGCACCGAGCGCGGCATACCCGCCGGTGCCCGTTGCACGGTAGTCGCTGGTCACCAGGGTATAGGTCTCCGTGTCGCTGAGCTCTGTGCCGTCCAGTCGTCGCAGCCGCACCACCCGGTCTCCCTTCGGTCTTGTGAGATCAAAGGCATAATCAAGACCCGCATAGATATCATAATTGTAATGCTCGATCTTCGGCTTCAGGAAGGTATCCCCGATGTAGGGTTTTCCCTCCGCATCCAGCTCCAGATACATGGCACAGCGCTCCAGGCATTCCTTAAGAACCGCCCTGGTCACCGCCTTCACCGTCAGGGTGTTGGCAAACATGTATGCAGCATACACAGACCGTATGCTGACGGAAGCCGGAAGTCCCACCGGATTGTTGCCGAGAGAAACGCAGGCGAAGTCCGCATGCAGGGATTCCAGCATGATCTGGTTGAAGAAATCCGCCAGACGGCTGCCGTGAAGGGCGACGTCAAGCTTCTCCTCCGGGAGAATCGGTGCCGACATATGGCCGATGCTTTCATCCAGCCAGCTTTCTGTGGCCGTCTCCAGCGGCATCAGCGCCGCATAGTCTGCCGGATCGCAGTCCTGTTCCACCGGAACCAGGACGGAGTCCAGCCGAAGCGACGGCGTTGCGTCAGCTTCCTCGCTCACCGTGCCGCGGATATGAATGTAATTCCCCGCATCACAGGGCGGCTGCACCGTAAAGGTATCGCTGATCACCGTTCCCGGGACGCTCATATGCTGATGTCCAGTCAGCAGGATGTCGAAATCCGTCTCCTCTGCCAGGCGGCAGGCAACATTTTCCTTCGAGTCCGTGAGGAGCGCGCCGGTCTCCAGATCCCGCTCATAACCGCCGTGATAAATGCAGATACAGATATCACAGTGGGGACGCAGCTCCTTGAGGGCCGCAGCAGCTGCAGAGATGGGCTCAGAAACCGTAAGCTCAGTCAGATGCTCCGGCTTTTCCCACAGGTTCACATAATCCGTCACCACGCCGGTGAAGCCCACGCGAAGGCCGTTTTTCAGCGTTTTGATCCAGGTCTTCTGCAGCTTCAGTTCCCCCCGGCGGTCGCTGACATTGGCGCAAACGCAGACCGCCTTCATGGCATGGGTATATTCCTTCAGCACCTCATAGCCGAAATTGAAGTCATGATTGCCCAGGGTATACACATCCAGACCCATGGCATTGAAGGCAAAGGCCGCAGGATGCACCGCAAAGCTGTCTCTGTGCTCCAGATAATACTGCAGCAGAGGCGAGCCCTGCAGGGAATCACCGCCATCCGCCACAATGACATTGCCGTCGTGCCGGATGGCTGCCGCAATGTCCATCAATCCTCTGGTAAGATGCTTCCCGCTCTGGTAATCCACCGGCAGAATCTTCCCGTGGGTATCCGAGGTGTAGTAAAGCTCAAATGTTTTCTTCATGCCTCAGCCTCTCGTCAGCTTCACGCGGATCTTCGTGGAAAGCCACTCGATGATGAGTACCAGAATGATGAGGCCGATCAGGATGGAGCCAGCCTCATTCCAGCGGTAGGCATTCATGGCAAAGATCAGAGGCGCACCGATACCGCCGGCACCCACCAGACCCAGAACGGTGGCATCGCGAAGGTTGATGTCAAAGCGATAGATGGCAGTAGACGCAAAGTTCGGCATCAGCTGCGGCAGAATACCGTAGCGGATCTTCTGCCAGGTGGTGCAGCCTGCCGCGTCCAGAGACTCCAGAATCTTGGTGTCCAGATCCTCGATGGCCTCAATATACATCTTGGAAACCATACCGATGGAGCAGAGGGACATGGTCATCAGACCCGCAAAGGCACCGGGGCCCGTCACACGAATAAACATAAGGCCGTACACAAAGGCCGGCACGGTGCGGATCATCATGATGAGTATGCGTCCGACAAAGGCAACGGGCTTCGGCGCCAGGTTGCTGGCGGACAGGAAGGCCAACGGTATGGAAATGATAGCGCCCACCACAGTACCCATGAAGGCGATACAGATGGTCTCCAGAAGGAGATACAGCACACCGCTGCTGCTCAGGTTAAAAAGGAGCGCCGTATCCGGGTGCACAATACCGTTCAGGATATTCAGTGCCATCTTGCCGCCGTTGGTGGTGGTGCCGGAGGTCTCCATTGCTGTCACACTCCAGAGAAGGAGTGCAAGGATAATGATGCCGATGACAAGGTTGTAGATCCAGTCCTTCGGCCGCTTGTCATAGGCTTCTTCTATTCTGCTGTTCATAGAAAGTCTCCCTTCTCTTCTCATTAGACAAGGCGCTTCCGGATGCTGCGGCTCACCGTTTCAATGATGAAGACTGTGATGAACAGCACCAGAAGAATCATGCCGACATTCGGATACTCGCGCCAGCCCAGCTGCTCATTCAGAATCAGGCCGATACCGCCTGCGCCCACATAACCGAGCACTGCGGCATAGCGCACATTGCCCTCAAAGTTATAGAGGCTGTTGGACAGGAAGCTGGGCATCACCTGCGGAATGATCGCAGACACAAAGGCCTGGTAGCGACTGGCACCCATGGCCTCCAGCGCCTCAAAGGCCCCCATATCCACCGTCTCGATCTCCTCGTACAGGATCTTGCCGATGTAGGCAAAGGAAAACACCGCGATGGCCGTGGTACCCGCAATGGTGCCGAGACCAAAGATGAAGGTCGCGATCAGCGCAGACACCAGCGTCGGCAGGGTACGCACAATACTGAACATCAGGCGCATGAGCCATACCACCGTCTTGCTCTTGCAGACATTGGTGCTGGCCAGCATGGCGAAGGGCACGGAAAGCACAGAGCCGATAAAGGAGCCCAGAAGGGACATCTTGATGGTATCCAGGATGGGGCTGATGATTTTTCCCGTATAAGAGGGCTCCGGCGGGAACATCTGTCCCAGGATCACGAAGAACTCCTTGCCGCGCTTCATCAGTGTTGCCGGCTGAAAGCCGGTGATCTTGATGGATACGCAGGCAAAAATCAGAAGGATCAGCGCATACAGAGGTGCGCGGGAGCGCCGCTCAGGAATCTCTCTGCCGTCCGGAAGGGTATAGATCTTCGGCGGAAAGAGCTTGTCATAGATGCTCATATTCATGCCTCCTTGCCCTGGTAGATCCTTGCCAGCACCGCATCGTCCACCTGGTCTGAGGGTCCGTCGTACACCACTTCGCCGGCCCGGATGCCGATGACACGCTGGCAGTACTGAAGCGCCAGATCCACATGGTGGATGTTGATGAGGATCGTGATGTTCATGTCCTTATTGATGCGGGTAAAATCATCCATTACCTGCTTGGCTGTGATCGGGTCAAGGGCTGCCACCGGCTCGTCGGCCAGGATGATCTGGGGATTCTGCGCCAGGGTCCGGGCCAGTGCCACACGCTGCTGCTGACCGCCGGAAAGCTGATCCGCTCTCACAAAGGCCTTGTCCACAATGCCCACCTTGTCCAGGCACTCCAGGGCCTTCATCTTCTCCTCCTTGGTATAGATGCCCAGAAGAGAACGCCACCAGGGCATATCCGGCACGAAGGCTGTCAGCACGTTCTTGATAACTGTGGTACGCGTGATGAGATTGAAGGACTGGAAAATCATGCCGATCTTGCGGCGGAAGCGACGAAGCGACGCCCCGGACAAGGTCATGACATCCGTATCGTCCACGGTCAGCTTGCCGCTGGTCACGTCATGCATGCGGTTGATGGTCCTGATGAGAGTGGATTTGCCGGCACCGGAAAGACCGATGATGGCCACAAATTCTCCCTGTTCAATGCTCAGATTGATGTGCTTAAGTCCCTCATATCCGTTGGGGTACGTCTTTCCGACATCTTCAAACTTAATCATAGTGGTTTCCCTTCCTGAAGTGATAGTGGAGTAGAACAAAAAGGAGACAGAGCATATTCCTATACACTCTGCCTCCGGATGTTTTTTATGCCGTTCCGCAGAACAATGAACCGGCCGAGCGCCGATTATGAATTGGCGCGAAGCTCCTGGATGATCTTCTGTGCCTGACGCTCAGAATCGTAGTCTGCATCGTTGGCTGCTACATAGCCCTTGTGGCTGTAGATGGCAATAACTTCCTTGCCTTCCTCAGTGTCGCCGATGTTAATAAAGGCCTGCTGAAGTGCTGCCTTGAAGTCCGCATCCTGCATAAGCTCTGATGTCTTGGAAACAGAGATGGTATCGTTGAAGATGCCCGGTGTTACGCCGATCAGATCTGTGTCATCCCAGATGCTGCTGGACATCGCATACTCAGACTGCCACTTCTCCTCATAGTCGCGGCGCGCATCTGCGTAGGTGCAGAGTACATCGATCTGTCCCTGTGCCAGACGGGCAAAGGCAGTACCGTAGGAATCGCACTGTACCGCATGAGAAAGATCTGTGATGTTCTTCTCATACTTCTGCTGGATCCAGAGTGCCGGGTAAATGTAGCCGGCGCTGGAGGTCGGTCCCATCACGCCCCAGTTCAGGCCGTCCAGATCCTCCCAGGTCAGCTCCTCGCCGCTGTTGATCTTCTCAGCTGCCGCACGTCCTGCCTCAGAAGGACCTGCCACGATGAGGGCTCTGTAATAGGTAACCTGCTTGTCCACTGCCTCTGTGGGCTTGTTCTCGTTCCAGACCTTCGGGTCATCGTCATCGATGGAAAGGCCGTCTCTTGTGGCGGTGCAGAGCACCTCAGCGCCGTCATCATAGAGCACATAAGTACCGCCCGGGATGAAGCCGACGTCAATGGTGCCGGCCTCCAGTCCCTCGCCCACTGCCTCGAAGCTGGTGCCCACGGTAATGTTGACATTCTTGATATCATAGCCAAGCTCAGCCATCTGGGTCTGGATCATGGCCTTCAGGGGCTCTGTGGCTGTCACGATCTCTGACGGCTCACGAGAAGGCACGAAGGCAACCTCCAGGTTGTCCACTTCCTTGGTCTCTGTGGCAGCTGCCGCCTCGCCGGAAGCTGCAGTGGTCTCCGCACCTGCTGCGGATGCCGCTGCTGTGGTCTCTGTGCCTGCGCTGCTGCCGCAGCCTGCCAGCAGAGAAACTGCTGAAGCAGCCGTCAGAAGAACTGCGATACTTTTCTTCATAATCTTGATTTCCTCCTTAAAAAACACCCGCGCCCGGGTGTCGTCTGATCATGCTTCAGTATACATGCACATTGTCATAAACTGGTAGCATATCTGTAAAAACTTTGCTTATAGAATCTACCACAAAATCAGTCTCTCTTCAATACGCAAAGAAGCTTGCAAAATGCAAAGCCCCGGCGGAAATCCGCCGGGGCATACTGTTCGCTATTGATTTTAATGCGCTTTACTTCAGGAACATACCGAAGATGACAGATCCGAGGATCAGCACGATACCGCCGCCGAGACGGGAAGAAAGCTGAGCATAAGGGATCAGTGCCATACGGTCGCCGGCGCCGAGTACAGCCAGGTCTCCGGAGCCGCCGCGGTTTGCCATGCAGAGGCCGGCAGTAACAGCGGTATCGATGGGGAAGAAACCAACCAGCTGACCTACGATAGCAGAACCGATGATACATCCGAGCACGATAAGTGCTGCAATCACAACGTTGGACAGTGTACATGCAGAAGCCAGATCATGAATGTTGGTATCTACAGCCACACCTACCATGACGATGTTGATGAAGTTCTTGGTGAAGAAGCTCTGCATGGTCTTAGCTGCTGCACGAATGTTGTCCGGGATGATGCCGGTGGCTGCAGCGATGGCCACGAAGAGAATCATGTAAGCAAACTGATGAATGGGCGCACCTGCAACCTCCGGAAGGATAACCTTCGCAAAGAGTCTGCCCAGCGCATAGAAGGCACAAGCCAGAACAATGGCTCCGCCGTAGTCGCCGAGCTTCGGCTTCTCCAGCTTCGTATCGTCGGCATTGAAGTCGCCCTTCCGCATCAGGCGGGCATTGGCACCGGTTCCGCCGGTCCATGCGGGCTTGGACTCTCCCAGCTTCTTCAGCAGGGCAGAGCTGATGATGGCGAATACGTTTGCAATGGTCAGAATTGCAATGGCAAAGGTATAGTAGTTTGCTGCCGGATCGCCGGTTACGGTCTCATAGATCTGAGAAAGCGGTACTGCACCTGCGCCGTTTCCGCCGCCCATGATGGGAAGCACATACTTGATGAGTACGTTGGAGGGTGTCACACCGAAGATCAGACCGCCGAGGATGCCCAGAAGGCCTGCGCCGAAGAGACCGCCGAAGATGGAAGGAATGTATCCCACGAAGGAGCGGATCATCAGCTTACGATCCAGAGAAATGATGGAGCCTGTGATCAGGAACACAATGAAGAAGGACAGGAAGTCCGAATCATCCATGAGTGCTGTCATACCGGTTACATACTTCTCCGGGAAGAAGTTGTAGGTAAACAGGAAGGCAGACACAATGTAGGTCATAACGATACCGCCGCCTACATAGGTGTTCCAGATCGGAAGTCTGTCACCGATCTGGTCACAGACAATGCCGACACTCAGCATGAGCAGGAAGCAGCCTGCCAGGTCTGTGGAAAGAGATCCGGTGAACATGCCGGCAAATGCCACAACAACGATTACGAGTGCAAGCCACCAGGGCAGTCCCATGGGCTTGCAAGGAGCGAACAGCGCCTTTTTGTACTGATCCATAAAATTATCCCCCTTGATAAAATGTTTGCAGCTACCTCACCCCCGTACGCGACCCCTCGCGCTGTGAAGCCTCTGCAGTGTCATGGATACCTCCGGTCATGCGCTGACCGGCTTCGAGTGACCGATGAAATCCCTCCCCAAATTTGGAATTTCTCTCGTTTCTCGACTTGACTAATATTACCATGGCTCACCTGCTTTTTCAATTATGCATTGTGCAGAAACACATAGATAAAATCAATGGACGTTATAGGCTGTACAGATAGTCTTGTTTTTTGCAAATTAAATACACACTTTTTGTGCAAAACGCCATTGCATTTCTGTAAATGCAATGGCGTCTTCTCTCTATTTCTCAGTCAAAAATTTTCCGCATGATCAGGGCCGCATCTCCCGCTTCCATCTGCCCCGGCGCCGAGGCCTGGGATATCGCCGCAAAGGTATAATCCGCTCCGGAAAGCGCACCGGCCACCCGACTCAGCTGGCCGAGCTTTCCCATAGACATGGAGATGTATTCATGCATATCCGCATCCTCGTTCCGGAACCTTCGGGTTGCCAGCATGACATTCAGCACATCCTCCTTGGTCTTCGGCATAAAGGCCGCCTTCAGTACGTCTCCTCCCTGGCTCCGCAGTGTTCGGAATATGTTCAAAATTCCTTCCATAGAGGGTGTGCCGGAAAAATCATGATAGGACAGCACGGACTTTACGTTATGCTCCCGGCAAAGCGCCGTCAGCTGCCGCGTGATCTCTTCATCCGCCGGACTTGGCGCACCTGTCTCATAGCCCTCCCGGGCGCCTTCGATGTCCAGCATACCGACAGCGCCGCTCCGAATCGCTCTTTCATTGATAGAGAGATATTTCTCAGGATCATAATGGAAGCAGCCGCCCTGGATATCGGTGCGAATCGTGAACAGAATCGTGCGTTCCCGGAAGCAGTCCTGCAGCCGCCGGAGCAGGTCCTCCAATGCATCCTCCTGCATCTCACTGGCCAGATCATAGCGGAATTCAACGACCGATACCTCCGGATAGCTCTCCGCATGGCGGATCTGCTCAGCCTGAAATTTGATCTCCGCCTCATAATGCCCCGTAATGGGCACACAGATTTTTGTCATACCTGTCATCCTCTCCTCTGATTCTGCAGCCTGTAGCACAGCAAAACCGGTTTCTCCAGCCATCGCTTCAGTACAATGTGAAAGTACTTTTCCGGGCCCACCGGCTTCACCAGAACGCACCGCACGCCGGCATTTCTGGCACCCCAGATGTCCGTAAACAGCTGGTCACCGAAAAAGATCAGCGCCTCCGGCTTCACCTGCAGCAGCTCCGCTGCTCGTCGATAGCCCTCGGGACGCGGCTTATGCGCATCATAAATATAGGCATCCGCACCGGCAGCCTCCGCGAAGGCCTTGACCCTAGGCTCGTGATTGTTGGACAGCAGACAGATGCGGAACCCCGCCTCATGGATCCGCTGAAACAGCCGGACAGAGGCCTCTGTTGCCGGCGCGTCATGCTCCACCAGTGTATTGTCAATGTCAAAGGCCACCCCGCGAAAGCCCCGGGATGCCAGCGCCTGAAAGTCCACAGCATTCACCGCATCCGCCGTCTCATCCGGATAAAATTTCTCAAACACCCGCATCCCCCTTCTGATCCTTAAGCTTCCGGATTTCCTCCGCAAAGCTGTCCACATCCTTGAACTCCCGATATACCGAGGCGAAACGCACATAAGCTACCTGGTCCAGCTTCTCCAGCTTCTCCATCACCAGCTCTCCGATCCGCTGAGAAGGAATTTCTCTGGCACCGCTGGCAAAAAGGCTGTTCTCGATTTCATCCACGATTTCCCGGATCTGCTCCGTTGACACCGGCCGCTTATGACAGGAACGCACAATTCCCGCCTCGATCTTGCTGCGGTCATAGGGCGCCCGGCTGCAGTCCTTTTTGATCACCATCAGCGGCATGGTTTCCAGCTTCTCATAGGTAGTAAATCGTCTGCCGCAGCTCTCGCACTGCCGACGACGCCGAATGGCGGTATTCTCATCTGCCGGACGGGATTCGATCACCCGTGTATCATCCGCATTGCAATAGGGGCACTTCATGACGCTTCTCCCTTCTCCTGATCATCTGCTGCCTGTTGCTCTCCGCTCCGCAGCACCACCTCCCGGTAGACCTCCTCAAAGCTCCGGCGTGCGGAAGCGGGCTCTTCCTCCGGCTTCTTTTCTCCCGTTTCCTTTTCCTCCGGCACCGCTGTCTCAGATTCCGATGCCGCTGTCTCCCGCTCTGCCGTATCCGATGTCAATGTCGGCGACGCCGGCGATGGCGATTCTGCCGCGCTTTCGTTTTCCGGCGGATTTGCACGCATCGATGCACCGCCGACATTATCCTCATGCACCTCCCAGAAATCCGTCTCCTGCGCCCGGCTCAGGTAGTCCTCACTGTAGGCGCTCAGGAAGAAAATTGCCTGTGCCACGGAAATGTACGGAATCGTAAAGAGATAGCCGATGCCGAAGCTCACCATAGAAAGCGCCAGCCAGGGAATAAAGGAAAGAAAAAGTCCCAGGAGCCGCAGCTTGCGGCAGCGCATCAGGTGGCAGGAAATCTTCATGGATTGGATGGCACCGCGGTTCCGGTTCTCCGCCGCGGCCAGCGTGGCCATAGACATAAAGAAGGCATAGACGATGGCCAGTGCATTGCAGACCAGGCTCACAATGTGGGCATTCGCGCTTCCGCTGCCGTAAATGGCAGAAACGATATTCACAGGAAGGTTCAGCACCAGCGAACTGATATTCAGCAGAATATAGACACAGGCGAAATGCCGCAGCTGCAGAAAATCCGTGAAGCCCGCAAAAATATCCCGGGCCCGTACCTTCTCTCCCCGGGCAATGCGCAGGTTAAGCCGCAGCGCGCCAAGAGAAAAGCCTGCCGCGAGATAAATCAGAAGAAACAGCATTGCCGCCATGACGATGCCGACAACAGGCAGCACGAAACGCAGATCCGCCTCAGCCGCAGTGCGGGATATCGCCATGACGCCGCCCAAAAGTGCCAGCAGGTAGCCGCCCGCCATCAGAACGACCAGCACCGTAAGGCAAATCGTAGACAGCAGCGAGGCACCGATGGCAGCGCACCAGTTCCCCTTCAGCTGCCGCCAGGCGAATTGTCGAATCTCTCGATTGCTCATCATATTTCCGTTTTCTCCTATTATACAGGACACGACTCCCGTGCTGCGTCCGCAGCCGGCATGCCGTCCCTTGTTTGATATGTTTTGGTAACTTTCTTGAACTTTCAGTGTATCATACTTTTATGCGTATGTCTGCCTTTCGGAGCGGATTTCCCCCGGTGGCGCCGAGGCACAAAAAAGGCGATCTGCAAATGCAGATCGCCTCATCATCGTAGCGAGGGGGGGACTTGAACCCTCGACACCGCGGGTATGAACCGCGTGCTCTAGCCAGCTGAGCTACCTCGCCATATGGTCTCGGCTCAGGCCGCGCCTTGCTGCGCAGTCCAAACCGAAAACGTGGGGCCTACAGGGCTCGAACCTGTGACCCTCTGCTTGTAAGGCAGATGCTCTC
>CAVATZ010000067.1:0-12221 GCA_963591655.1 Clostridiales bacterium | reverse complement strand
GAATAGATTCACAGTGAACCACAAAAACCTGTCCGATATCTTCGGGCAGGTTTTTGACAATTACATAACGATTCTGGTACCGGGAAATTCATAATTACTGCTTCTGTTCCGCTTGCCAAAGTAAGCCCTCTGCGCTAAAATAAGAACAAAGTAGCGTGGATATAGGACGGAGGTGGTGGCGTGTAGCCTATAAGTCGGACGGAAAACTGCGGGAAATGGAACGGGATGTCGCTAAGAGATGGAAGAACGGCAGTGTTCGCATCGCCTGCATTGGCATGGAAAACCAGACGGCGGTGGATACCTATATGCCGCTTCGGATAATCGGCTATGATGGCGCGGAGTATCGGGCGCAGTACGATTTGAACGGCAGCAAGTATCCGGTGGTCACATTCATTCTGTATTTCGGATCCGAAAGGAAATGGGACGGAGAGATTTCACTGAAGCAGTGTTTGAACATTCCTGCGGAGCTTGAGGAATATGTGAATGACTATAAGGTGAAGGTGTTCCCGATCGCTTTCCTTTCTCCGGAGAAGGTACAGCAGTTCAAGAGCGACTTCCGGATTGTAGCAGATTACTTTGTGCAGATGCAGAGCACACATGACTATGTGCCCAGTGAACAGACCATTGATCATGTGCAGGCAACATTGCAGTTGCTGAGCATTATGGGAAATGACGAGCGCTTCGAGGAAGCGTATAATGAAGGCAGAGAAGGAGGACTGAAGAATATGAGCGAAGTACTGGATCGGATTGAAAATAAGGGTGTCAATAAGGGCGTTGATCTGATGGCTAAACTGATTGACATCCTTATGGGAGAAAACAGATATGATGATGTGAAAAAGGCAACTAAGGATGCGGCATACCGTATGCAGCTGATGCATCAGTATGGTCTGAAATAAGATTTCCCATTGACAAGCCTCCGCGGTCATAGGATACTTAATCTGATACTAGCGAATTTCTTACAGAAGAAGCCGGTCAGACCTCGTCTGGTCGGCTTTTTCTGTTTGGCGTCATAAACGGAGGAATGATTGTGAAAAGCAAGTTCAATGTCGGCTATCTGTATCTTTTGATCACCTTTTTCTGCTGGGGCAGCATTTATATCGTCAGCAAGTATGCATTGGCGGTGATGGGGCCCATTACGGTCTGCTTCTGCCGCTACGCGGTTTCTATTGTCTGTCTCTACGGCCTGCTGAAGCTGAAGGGCGGCCCCAAAAAGGTGGCGAAGGAGCATTGGCCCTACTTTCTGCTTCTGGGCGGTCTGGGCTACTTCGTTTCCGTGGTGCTGCAGCTGGCGGGCACGGCGCTGCTGAGCGGCTCTCTGTCGTCTCTTATGAATGCCCTGAATCCGGTCAGCATTTCCATACTCGCGGCGATCTTTCTGAAGGAAAAGCTGAGTTGGAAGAACGCTCTCAGCATCATCATTTCTCTGGCGGGGGTCTACATTATCCTGGGAAACGGGGCGACGGACATCAATCCCCTGGGCATTCTCTGTGCGGCAGGCTCGGTCCTGCTCTGGTCCACGGCCTCTGTGGCAATCCGGAAAATCTCCGGCTTCTATGATCCGGTGCAGACGGCATTATACGGTATGCTCATCGCCGTTATTTTTAACCTGCCGGCAGCAATTTTTGAGAATATCTTCATGACACAGAGTCATCCCACAGTGGTGGCCCTCCTGGCCTGCCTTTTTGTGGCGGTGTTCGGCACGGCAGTGGCACATACCTGCTGGAACAAGGGACTTTCCTGCCTCAATGCCAGCACCTGCTCCATGTTTTATCCTCTGCAGCCGCTGGTGTCTGCCGTGCTGGGCGTTCTGCTCCTGCATGAGATCATCACCTGGCAGTTCGTGGTGGGCGCTATCCTCATCTGCTGCGGCATCGTGGTGAACTTCCTGCCCACGGGACAGAAGGACGCCGCTAAGGCAGCCTGAAGTCCCTTTATTGCGGGGATTTCGTGCGTCTGCTATACTGGCAGGAAAAACGGAGCCGGCGCAGAGTGCACGGCGGCTGACGCAAAAGAGGAGAACAGAGAATGAACACAGGCTTTGACTACAATATTTTTCTCATTGGCTTTATGGGAGCCGGGAAGAGCACGGCGGCGAAGGAGCTGGAAAAGCAGCTGCATATGCGCTATGCGGAGATGGACCAGCTGATTGCTGAGGAAGAGGGCATGTCCATTCCGGAAATTTTCGAGAAGCACGGCGAAGCGTACTTCCGGGATCTGGAGAGCAGAATGCTGCAGGACCTGCAGCGGGAGAAGGGCATCATCGTTTCCTGCGGCGGCGGCATCGTGGTGCGGGAGGAAAACAAGCGCTATATGAAGCAGAACGGCAGAGTGGTGCTGCTGACGGCCACACCGGAAACCGTCTATGAGCGGGTGAAGGACAGCGATGAACGGCCGATCCTCAACCAGAACATGAGTGTAGACTACATTGCCGCGCTGCAGGAAAAACGCCGGGCGCTTTACGAGGCGGCAGCAGACATCGTGGTAGCTACCGACGGCAAGAGCCCGGCGGAGATCGGTGCAGAAATCATAGAAAAGCTGGCAGCATTTTCTCAGTCCCTGTAGAACTGCATCCAGCGCCCCGACAGGTAGCGCCAGACGAAGAAGGCGGTCCGGACACACCAGTCGAAGAGCATGGCGATCCAGACACCGAGGCAGCCCTGGCCGATGCGGTGAGCGATCAGGAAGCCGAGACAGTTCCGGAAGAGCACCATGGAGCCGATGGAGATGACCATGGGGAACTTCACATCGTTGGCGGAACGGAAAACATTGGGCAGCACGAAGCTGAGGGGCCAGAGCACCATGGCCGCGAGATCATGGATCAGTACCAGCTTGTTGGCCAGGGCCAGGGTCTCCGGTGAGAGACTGTAGAAGCCGAAAAGGGTATTCCGGAACAGCAGGGTGATGCCGCAGGTTGCGATGGTCAGCACATAGGTGATGGTCATGAGCTTCCGGGTATAGTATTTCGCCTGCTTGAAGTCGTGGGCGCCGACACAGCGGCCGATGATGGTAATGACGGCGAGCTGCATTGCCGTGCCGGGCATGACACCCAGGCTGTCCAGGTTGTTGGCCACCGCATTGGCAGCGATCTCGAAGGTGCCGAAGCCGGAAATGATGCTGACGCCGAAGAGGCGTCCCAGCTGGAAGATGCTGGATTCAATGCCGCTGGGGATGCCGATGTAGAGAATTCTGCGGATGAGGGAGCTGTCCGGCCGGAAGGAGCCGCCGGCCAGGTTGATGCGGAGCCTTGGCCGGAACAGCAGCATGAGGGCCATGAGGCAGGCGAAGGCGCGTCCGATGAGGGAGGCCAGCGCCGCACCGAAGACACCCCAGTGCAGGAAGTAGATGGTCAGGGCATTGCCGCAGAAGTTGATGATGTTCATCATGAGCGACAGCACCATGGGCGTGCGGGAATCCCCCTGGGCCCGGAAGATGGCGCAGAGCGAGTTGTACAGGCCGATAAAGGGGTAGGACAGGGCGGACATGACGAGATAGATCAGCGCGTTGTCAAAAACACTCCGCTCGATGCCCGGGAAGCAGACCGTGAGCACAGGATGCCGCAGCAGGATCGCCAGGGCGGCCACGATCACAGAGATCACAGCGGCCACATCCACCAGCTGACGGGCGCTCTGTTTTGCCCGGGAAATGTTGTCGGCCCCCATAAACTGGCTGACCACCACGGCGCCGCCGGTGCCGAGGGCGGCAAATAGTGCCAGGAGGATCTGGTTGATCATATCCACCAGAGAAACGCCGGAGACGGCGGCCTCTCCGCAGAAGGAAATCATCACCGTGTCCAGCATGCCCACGCTGACCTCCAGCATCTGCTCGATGATGAGCGGGATGATCAGCTTTCGAATGTCCTTATTGGAAAAAAGCATAGAGCCTCCTTTTATTTCGAATAGGTATCTTCAAGAATATGCAAAACAGACTCTATCATACAAAAAAAACGGGGAAAAAACGAGACAGAATTTCAGGCATGTGGATATGTACCGCGGTCCTTCTGTTGCTCTCCCGGCTCGGCCTGTTCCTGAGCCGCCGGGTGCCCGGCTTTGCCAATCTCTGGAGCCGTTTCGTGTATCGCCCGCTGAGTCAGCTGGCGGCTCTCCTTTGGGGATGGATTCCCTTTTCCCTCACCGAGCTGCTGGTTTACGGCGTGCTGCTCTATACCATAGGCACGCTGCTCTATGCACTGCTGCTGACCATCCGGGAATGCAAGCTGAAAACGGAGCGCAAGGGCTGTTCTGCCCGACTGCCGCTGCTCCACTGGCTGCGCCGCACGCTTTTCACGGCGGCACTGGCGCTTTTTCTCTACGTCGCACTCTGCGGCATCAACTACCGGCGGGACAGCTTCAGCGAGGAAAACGGCATCGTGCTCCGGGAATACAGCACCGCGGAGCTGACGGATTTATGTGAATATCTCGCGGCACGCATCCGGGAAGTCTCTGCCCCGGCGTCCACAGAATCCGAGGGAAATGTCGGCGGTACCGACTTCCCGGTGCCGGGCGAGACAGAGGGAAACGCCCGGAATTCCTTTGCGATGCTGGCGGCCCTCGGCAGCGAGGCTAAGCAGGCGATGGAAAAGCTGGGGACAGAATATCCGGGACTCGGCGGCAGCTACCCGCTGCCCAAGTATCTGCTCAATTCCCGGCTGCTGTCGGTGCAGCAGCTCACCGGCATCTATTCGCCCTTTACGGTGGAGGCCAATTACAACCGGGAAATCCCCTGGTATGACCTGCCCTTCACCATGTGTCATGAGCTTTCCCATCTTCGCGGCTATATGCAGGAGGAAGAGGCCAACTTCATTGCCTTTCTGGCCTGTATCGGCTCGGACAATGCCTATTTCCGCTATGCCGGCTATCTTTCGGCCTGGGTATACTGCGGCAATGCGCTGGCAGCGGTGGATCCGACAGCATTTTCCCAAATCTACAGTAGTCTGCCGGAGGAGGCCCGGGCGGATCTTTCCTATAACAATGCCTTCTGGGACCGCTTCGAAAGCCCTGTGGCAGAAGCTGCGGAGCAGATGAACGACAATTATCTCAAAATGAACGGACAATCCCAGGGGGTGGTCAGCTACGATCGTGTGACGGAGCTTGTTTTGTACTATTTTTGTGCGAAGATGCTGCCGGAGACGTAAATTTAAAGTGACTGCAGGGCGGTTTTGGTCTATAATGGAAAATCATATTTTATCGGCAGACAGACTGCACGAGGGAGACAGACTATGGAAAAGGACAGGCAGGAAACAGCGCTTCCGGAGATCGCCGGCGGCGAGATCTTCAGAGCATTGTGTGAGAATTCCGATCTGGGAATTTTCTGGAAGGATCGTGAACGGCGGTTTCTCGGCGCCAACCGGAAGTTTCTGGATTATTACGGCTTCGCCTCTGCGGAGGCCATCATCGGAAAGAATGATGAGGAAATGGGCTGGCACATGGACCCGGAGCCCTTTAAAAATGATGAGAAGCGAGTGATTGAGGAGGGCATTGCCACCCATGAGGTGCTGGGACACTGCTTTTCCCACGGTCATGTCCGGACCATCCGGGCGTCCAAGATGCCGATCTATGAAAACGGACAGATCGTAGGGCTGGTGGGCTACTTCCGGGATGTGGCAGCAGATACCCAGCCGGAGAAGAAGCGGCGGCAGATCCAGGAAACGGATTCTGTGACGGGGCTGCTCAATGCGCGGGGGCTGATGATGGCGGCCATGGATTTCCTGGACAGCTATCACGCCCGGAAGCAGGACTTCTTTGGCTTTTATATCAGCCTCGACAATTTTCGGGAGATGCTGAAGAACGAGGGGCAGGCCTATGCGGATGAGATTCTCTATGCAGTGGCCAAGAAGCTGGATTATTTTGCGGGAACAGAGGCAGCCATTGCCCGTTACAGCGATGATGATTTCGTGCTGCTGCGGGCAGCGCGGGACGGAGAGGATCTGGATGCCCTCAGCGCGAAGCTGCAGGAGATCGTGGCAGAGGTGCATTCGGTGAACGGTTATGAGTGTCATCTGCGGGCAGCAGTGGGGGCCGGACGTTTCTCGGAGATGCATGACCTGAAGAAGCTGCTGACGCTGGCTGCGAAGAGAACCGCCAGATACCGGGCGGCACAGCAGGCCCAGTCCGGCACGGCAAACGACAGCAATCAGTGATTGAAGAACAGCGGGATGCTGTGCTATAATTTTCTGCTGAAATACAGCTACAATACTTTAGGCTCAGGGAGGAAACGGAATGGCTGAAGAAAATAAGAACCTTAACAATGAAGCGGAGGAGACGGTACAGGAATCCAAAAACTTCATTGAGCAGTTTATCGATGCGGATCTTCGGGAGGGTGTTTACGATCATGTGCATACCCGTTTTCCGCCGGAGCCCAATGGCTACCTGCATATCGGACATGCCAAGTCCATCCTTTTGAATTACGGCTTAGCGGAGGAGTACGGCGGAAAGTTCAATCTGCGCTTTGATGACACGAACCCCACAAAGGAGAAGTCTGAGTTTGTGGACTCCATCGTGCGGGATGTGAAGTGGCTGGGCGCTGACTTTGAGGATCGTCTTTTCTTTGCTTCCAATTACTTTGACATCATGTATGAGAAGGCGGTTTTCCTCATTAAGAAGGGCATGGCCTTCGTGGACGATCTGACAGCCGAGGAGATTCGTGCCTACCGCGGTGACTTTAACACACCGGGTAAGGAGAGCCCGTATCGCAATCGTTCCGTCGAGGAGAATCTGCAGCTTTTTGAGGACATGAAGAACGGCAAGTATCAGGACGGCGAGAAGGTGCTCCGTGCCAAGATCGATATGGCGAGCCCCAACATCAACATGAGAGATCCGGTCATTTACCGCGTTGCCCACATGAGCCATCAGAATACCGGCGACAAGTGGTGCATTTATCCGATGTATGATTTCGCGCATCCCATCGAGGATGCGGTGGAGGGCATTACCCATTCCATCTGTACGCTGGAGTTTGAGGACCATCGTCCCCTGTACAACTGGGTGGTGGAGTCCTGTGAGTTTGAGAATCCGCCCCGTCAGATCGAGTTTGCGAAGCTCTATCTCACCAATGTGGTGACCGGCAAGCGCTATATCAAGAAGCTGGTGGAGGACGGCGTCGTGGACGGCTGGGATGACCCGCGCCTCGTGACCATTGCGGCTCTGAGAAGAAGAGGCTATACACCGGAGTCCATCAAGACCTTCGTGAAGCTTTCCGGTATTTCCAAGGCCCACTCCTCTTCGGATTACTCCCTCCTGGAGTACTGCATCCGTGAGGACCTGAAGCTGAAGAAGCCGCGTCTCATGGCGGTGCTGGATCCCATCAAGCTGGTGATCGACAACTATCCGGAGGGGCAGAGCGAAATGCTGGAGATCCCCAACAATCTGGAGAATGAGGCACTGGGCAGCCGCTCTGTGGAATTCGGACGGGAGCTCTATATCGAGCGGGACGACTTCATGATCGAGCCGCCGAAGAAGTACAAGCGTCTCTATCCGGACAATGAGGTGCGTCTCATGGGTGCTTACTTCGTGAAGTGTGTGGGCTATGAGACCGATGCAGAGGGTAATGTTACCGTTGTTCACTGTACCTATGATCCCGAGACCAAGTCGGGCTCCGGCTTTACGGGCCGTAAGGTAAAGGGCACCATTCACTGGGTCAATGCGAAGACCGCCGGAAAGGTGACCGCCCGTCTCTATGAGCAGCTGATCGATGAAGAGAAGGGCAAGCTCAATGAGGACGGCAGCCTGAACTTCAACCCGAATTCACTGGAAGTGGTGGAGAACTGCTATGTGGAGCCGCTCCTGATGGAGGCCAAGCCCTATGAGAGCTTCCAGTTCGTGCGAGATGGCTATTTCTGTGTAGACTGCCGGGATTCCAAGGAGGGCCAGCCGGTATTCAACCGGGTGGTTTCCCTGAAGTCCAGCTTTAAGATTTGATGGAATATCATAAACCAATGTGAGAGGTAAAATAAAAGGAGGAACAGATATGTCGAGAAGAAAGGGGCTGGGAGGCCTGATGGGGCTGGCTGCGGTTCTGGGCGCAGGTGCTGCCGTGGTTTCCTATCTTTACAAGTATCAGAAGTTTTCCGAGGAGGTGGATCAGGACTTCACCGATGTGGTGGATTCTGCCAATGAGATGAAGGATACCGCTAAGCGCTCCTATACCACATTAAAGTCCTCCATGAGCACGGAGGAGCTGAAGACCGCCGCCAAGGATCTGGGCTATGCGGCGAAGAACCTGGCCATCGATACCAAGAATCTGGCGGTGGATGCCGGCAAGGATGCCTACAAGACCGTTCGCGATGCGCTGGACAGCAAGCGGAAGGACGAGGACATCGTGGACGAGGAGCTGGAGGATCCTGAGGTAGAGGTGGAATTCTACGAGGAGCCGGCCGAAGAGGAGGCTGCACCGGAAACCGAGGGAGCTGCTGAAGAGGCTGCTGCGGAGGAGATCGAAGCTGCAGCGGAGCCGGAGGAAGTGGATCTGACGGAAGAGACCGAGGCGTAAGGCATGGAGAAGATCACCAGCTTTACCATTGATCATCTGCGGCTGGAGCCGGGGGTTTATGTTTCCCGGAGAGACCGGATCGGAGCAGAAGACATTACCACCTTCGACCTGCGGGTGACGAAGCCCAATGCGGAGCCGGTGATGGATACGGCACCGGTGCATGCGATTGAGCATCTGGCGGCTACCTATCTCCGGAACGATCCGGAATGGCGGGATCGGGTGCTGTACTTCGGCCCCATGGGCTGCCGCACCGGCTTTTACCTTCTGCTGGCCGGGCATCTCACGTCGAAGGATATTGTGGGGCTTGTGACCCGCTGCTTCGAGTTCATCCGGGATTTCGAGGGCGAGATCCCCGGTGCTGCACCGAAGGACTGCGGAAATTATCTGGATATGAGCCTGCCCATGGCAAAGTGGTGGGCAAAGCGATATCTGGAGAATACCCTCTACGATATAGATGAGGGGCATCTCTGTTATCCGGAATGAGACTGGATGACAGCTTGACAGAAGGAAAATTAATTACTATTATCATAAAGCGTGGGCAAAGGAGCCTGGAATTTACCAGACGATCTTTGCCCATTCTTGTATCATTTTAAAGATGGGAGTACAGAATATGGCTGCAAAGATCAATCAGAATTATCAGAATCTGAAGGAAAGCTATCTTTTTGCGGAGATTGCAAACCGCATTCGTGAGTGGCAGGCAAAGCACCCGGAGGTGGCAGATCAGCTGATCCGCATGGGCATCGGTGATGTAACGAGACCGCTGCCGGAGTCTGTGGTGAAGGCACTGGTGAAGGCCTCCGAGGAGATGGGCAAGGCGGAGAGCTTCCGCGGCTACGGTCCGGAGCAGGGCTACGATTTCCTGAAGGAGAGCATTCAGAAGTACTACGGCCGCTTCGGTGTGAAGCTGGATCTCCATGAGATCTTCATTTCTGATGGCGCAAAGTCGGATCTCGGCAACATTCTGGACCTTTTTGATGAGGACAATACGGTGCTGGTGACCGATCCGGTATACCCGGTTTATGTGGACACCAACGTGATGGCCGGACGGAAGATCGTCTATGCCTACTCCAGCGAGGAAAATCACTTCCTGCCCATGCCGGATCCTGCTGTGAAGGCGGACCTCATCTATCTTTGCTCCCCCAACAACCCCACGGGTGCTGTATACGACCGGGAGCAGCTGAAGCAGTGGGTAGATTTCGCAGCAGAGAACGGCAGCATTATCCTCTTTGACGCAGCCTATGAGTGCTTCGTGACCGGCGACCTGCCCCACTCCATCTATGAGATCGAGGGTGCGGAGAAGGTGGCCATCGAGTTCTGCAGCTTCTCCAAGAAGGCCGGCTTCACCGGAACCCGCTGCGGCTATACCGTGGTGCCGGAGGCGATGACCCGGGATGGTGCAAGCCTGAACAAGATGTGGCTCCGGAGACAGACCACAAAGTTCAACGGCGTAAGCTATATCATCCAGCGTGGTGCGGAGGCCGTATTTACAGAGCTCGGCGAGAAGGAAATCCAGGAGAACATCGATTACTACAGAGAGAATGCGAAGATCATCACCGACACCATGGATGAGCTGAACATCTACTACACCGGCGGCAAGAATTCTCCTTATATCTGGCTGAAGTGTCCGGAGGGCATGGATTCCTGGAGCTTCTTTGATAAGCTGCTGAATGAAATTTATGTGGTGGGAACACCGGGAGAGGGCTTCGGCAAGAGCGGAGAGAATTTCTTCCGTCTGACTGCATTTTCCACCCATGAGAAGACACAG
Source organism: Clostridiales bacterium (assembly GCA_963591655.1). Taxonomy (GTDB): domain Bacteria; phylum Bacillota; class Clostridia; order Lachnospirales; family Lachnospiraceae; genus Oribacterium. The sequence continues at coordinate 1,975 of CAVATZ010000067.1, read as the reverse complement.
GAGGCGATGAAGCGCTTCAAGACGCTTTTCAATAAGTAAGGAAAGAGATTTACAATGGATTTTTCAGATAATATAATGAACTCAATAAAACGTGAAATTTCGGAGGAAGAAATGAATTCTTATGAAGAAATCCTCGGTTTTGTTGAGGAAGAAAATGTCAAGTTCATCAGACTGGCTTTTTTCGACGTCTATGGGGTGCAGAAGAACATCGCCATTATGCCGGATGAGCTGAAGCGGGCTTTTACGGAGGGCGTGTCCTTTGATGCCTCTTCGATTTCCGGCTTCGGTGAGGAGGAGCGCTCGGACCTGTTCCTGCGTCCGGATCCCACCACCATGTCCATCATCCCCTGGCGTCCCATCGACGGCAGGGTGGCGCGGATGTTCTGCGACATCGAATATCCCAACGGAAAGCTGTTTGAGCGTGACAGTCGTTATATTCTGAAAAAGGCAGTGGAGAAGGCCCGGGAGAAGGGCATCTCCGTGAATTTCGGTGCGGAGGTGGAGTTCTACATCTTCAAGCTGGACGAGAACGGCAGCAAGACCTATATTCCGCAGGATAATGCTGGCTACATGGACATTGCGCCGGAGGACAACGGAGAGAACATCCGCCGTGACATCAGCTTCGCACTGGTGGAGATGGGCATTCGCCCGGAGGCCTCTCATCATGAGTGCGGTCCCGGACAGAATGAGGTGGATTTCCGCTACAGTGATGCCCTGACGGCAGCGGACAATACCTCCACCTTCAAGTGGGTGGTGAAGAGCATTGCCAATTCCGACGGCTTCTGGGCGGACTTCTCCCCGAAGCCCCTGGCGGACCAGGCCGGAAACGGCATGCATATCAACATTTCCGTAGAGTCTCAGGATGGTCAGGACTATACGGATGCCTTTATGGCGGGCATTCTGCAGCATGTTCAGGAAATGACACTGTTCCTGAATCCGGTGCGGGAGTCCTATGAACGTCTGGGCGACATGAAGGCTCCGGGCTATGTGAGCTGGTCCGAGCAGAACCGTTCACAGCTGATCCGGATTCCGGCCAGCCATTCCGGGCTTCGCCGCATTGAGCTGCGTTCCCCGGACCCTATGACGAACCCTTACCTTGCCTATGCGCTCCTGATCTATGCGGGGCTGGACGGCATTGAGAAGCAAATGAAGCCGGCGCCGGCACTGGACATCAATCTGTTCCATGCCAAGCCGGAAATTACGGAGCAGCTGAAGCGGCTTCCCCAGAGTCTGGATGAGGCAATCCAGTACGCGGAGAGCAGCGATTTCATCAAGGCGGTGCTGCCGGAAAATTACCTGAAGAGCTACCTTGCTGAAAGATAAAAGAATCCAAATGGTCAGGATGGATTCAAAGTGAGTCAAAACTTAAACGGAGGATTTCAATGGAGAGAGCGGATCGAAAAAGCAGCGTTATGATTGCTGCACAGTCTGAGAAGATTGCGGTCCAGATCAGAGGCATCATGCCTTCCGGCTTCGGCCAGTACAAGTTCCAATCCTCTATGGCGCAGGTAAAGCAGGCACTGTCCCGGGAGGCGGCGGATATTCTCATTATTTACGCGCCCCTGGCGGATGAGCTGGGCGTGGAGGGTGCCATCGACATTGCGGATAAGCGGCCCACCATGGGGATTCTGCTTCTGGTAAAGGCAGAGGCCTACGACGAGACGGTGTATCGGGTGCGGGACCATGGCATCATGGTGCTGTCCCGGCCGCTGAGCACCCAGATGATGGTGCAGTCGCTGATGACGCTGCGGGCCATGCAGCGCCGCGTGGCGGCACTGATGCTGGAGAATGAGAAGCTGCGGAAGAAGCTGGAGGATGAGCGCTACTGCGGCCGTGCCAAGGCGCTGCTGATCGAGCGGCGGCAGATGACGGAGCAGGAGGCCCATAAGTATATCGAGCGGGAGGCCATGAACAATTCGGCCTCGAAGCGCGAGATCGCCATCCGCATCATCCGGGAAAGCGGAAGAATTGTAGT
>CAVATZ010000066.1:0-12444 GCA_963591655.1 Clostridiales bacterium | reverse complement strand
GCCACTGTGGAAATGTTGGCGAAGGTAGGCTGAATGCCGTGGATGTGGCTGACAATCACTGCATAGCAGTCCTGTCCGTTTACTGTGGTTTCGCGAAGGTAGGCAGCGGAAACATTGGGATCCTGCTTTACGTACTCATGGATAGCGTCCACCAGCTCGCCGAAATCACCGGTGGGCTCCCGGAACTCCGGTTCTCCCTCCATCTCCACCGGCGTCATCTCCATTTCCTCGGAAGCGGCGACGCGGACAGCGTCAGACAGCAGCTTTCTGCCCAGGATCAGGCTGTCGGAGTTGATGTTGATGACCACGCCGGAGATGCGGGGATCGTTCATGCACATGCCGGCCAGCTGACGGAAGGACAGCACAGCCAGACGAACCTCTTCCTCGCTCCAGAGCTTCACCTTCTCCTTGGTGGTGAAGAGGGCATAATAGTGATGCTTCTCCTTGTCGGACACAATGGCGAAGGCGGGCTTGGAATTTTCGCCCTCACCGGCGATCTTCATGGGGCTGTAGAATTCGGCCTCATGGATCAGGAGATCAATGAACTGCTCCTGGGCGGCCTGGGTGTTTTCTGTCTTCAGGGTCTGAATGGCGGCCTCGAAGCGCTCGTTCTTTGCTGCGGTTTTATCTGCCATAAAAGGAATCCTCCTGTGTGAATTCTTGTAAACTCGATACATGAATTATGATATTTTATCATATTTGCGCCGGGGAAACAAGAGACGGGAGAGAACCCGCCGGAGGTCTGCCGGACATGAACAAGTTTGTATGATTTTTTGACAAAGATGACAAGTTTTTAACTTTTCTTGACGGATTTTCTGTGAAGAATTAGGATGTTCCCTGTATACAAGAGACGAAGCTGGTCAGGAGGAGTGAAAGATTATGGCTGTACATGTTTTAGATGAGGCGCAGAGATGTCTGCATTGCAAGAAACCGAGATGCCGTGAGGGCTGTCCGATTCATACAAATATCCCCGAGATGATTCAGCGTCTGCTGGATGAGAGAATGATGGATGCTGCAGAGATGCTCTTTCTGAACAATCCGCTGTCCATCGTCTGCTCCCTGGTCTGCGATCATGAGAAGCAGTGCGAGGGTCACTGTGTTCGCGGTATCAAGGGTGCGCCGGTGCACATTTCCGCCATTGAGCAGTACATTTCCAATGCCTGCTTCGAGCGGATCAAGCTGGAGATGCAGCCTTCCAACGGCATGAAGGTGGGTGTCATCGGTGCCGGGCCTGCCGGCATTACCATCGCGGTGATTCTGGCGCAGCGAGGCTATAAGGTGACGATCTTCGAGGGCCGCGACAAGCTGGGCGGTGTCATGCGCTACGGCATTCCGGAGTTCCGTCTGCCGAAGTCCATTCTGGATCGCTACGGCAAGAAGCTGCAGGAGCTGGGCATCCTGTTCCGTCCCAACTTTAATATCGGCGGCTCTGTCAGCATTCACGACCTGTTCAAGGACGGTTATCGATCTGTCTTCGTGGGTACCGGCGCATGGCGTCCCCGCCGTCTGCTGATCCCCGGTGAGACCTTCGGTAATGTTGCCTATGCCATCAATTACCTGACCAACCCGGATGTGTATGATATCGCGGACAAGCGTGTCTGTATCATCGGCGCCGGCAATGCGGCCATGGACGTGGCCCGCACCGCCATTCGTCATGGTGCGCAGGACGTGACGGTTTATTCCGTGACGGAGGTACCGGCAGCTTCGCCCAAGGAGGTGGAGTATGCCAAGCTGGACGGCGTGCACTTCGAATGTCTGAAGACAGCTGTGGAGATCAAGGACGAATCCCTGGTGACCTGTCCCGTGAGCTGGGATGAGGAGGGCCATATGGTGAAGGACGAGACCCAGCTGGAGGAGGTTCCCTGCGGCTTCGTCATCATTTCCATCTCCCAGGTGCCGAAGGACCGTCTGGTTTCTCGGGACAAGGAGCTGAAGCTCAGCGACAAGGGTACACTGCAGACCGATGAGCACGGCGAGACCACCATGCCCGGCGTGTTCGCCTCCGGCGATGTGGTGACCGGTGCGAAGACTGTGGTAGAGGCCGTGGAGTGCTCCAAGCGGATCGCGGATGATATGGACAAATATATGCAGGGCCTGTCTCAAAGTTAAGCTGCAGGACCGACTGCCCGGATGGGGTTCCCCATCCGGGCTTTTAGTTGTCATAATGCTCCAATAAGCACAGGATCAGGGCCCGAAGGGAGTCGGAGAAATAGGCATTCTTCCGATAGGCTGCTGCGATATGGAAGCTGACCGGCGGATCCAGCGGAAAGTCCAGAAAGTGCTTCGGGTCGTGAAATTCCGCCGGCAGCACGGCGATGCCCTGTCGGTTTGCCACCATGGAGGCGACGGTGCTTAGTCCGCTAAGCTCGCAGAGGATGCGCGGCTGGAATTGGTGCATATTGAAATACTGCTGGGTCAGCTGGTAGAGCATGGTGCCGTGCTGACCCATGATGAAGAAGTCCTGCTGCAGGGCCTGCAGGTCGATGCCCTTCTGCTGAAATTGGCGGGCACAGGGGTGCCCGAAGGGCAGAAAGAGATGGAGCTCTGAATTCTTCAGAAGAATAAAGTTCAGGAGGCTGCTTTCCAGCTCAGTGGTAGAGAGGATGGCCAGATCCGCCATGCCGTTCAGAAGATATTCCCGGGCCTCGGCGGCGGTGCCGTTGCTGCTGCGGACAAAGAGCTCCGGATGCTTGTCGATAAATCGGGAGAGCAGGGCCGGGATATCCGCCAGCAGACCGTTGTTGTAAACCAGTCGGATCTCGTTTTTTTGCTGCGCCGAAAGCTTTTCGATGTCTGCCAAGGCCTGCCGATAGATGGACAGCACGGACTGGGCTCCGTTTACATAGATTTTTCCGGCATCCGTGAGGCAGAGCCGCCGGTCCCACCGCTCAAAAAGCGGCAGCTCCAGCTCGGCCTCCAGCTTCTTCAGTTGCTGACTGAGAGCCGGCTGGGACACCGAAAGCTTCCGGGCGGCCTTCTGCTGACTGCCCTCTGCGGCCACCGCCAGTACATATTCCATGAGATGTGTATTCATAGTTTCTCAAACTCCCTATCAATTTCTGCTGTCAATCCGTTGCTGAAGGAAAGGTAGGAGGGCGCTTTCCCCAGCTTTCGGGAAAGGTAGGAGATGTAGCGCTCGGCCTCCGTGGGCTGGTGCCCTTTCTTCAGGATCTGCACCAGAAAGAGGTAAAGCTGGGGAGAAAGGGAGAAAAAGCGAAGCTCTGTTTCTGTCGGCTCTGCCAGAGAGGCGGGCAGAAAGCCGATACCGGCACCCTGCCGGATCATGTTTCGAACGACCAGATTGTTGTTGGATTCATAAACCACCGTCGGATAGATGTGGTTGCTTTGAAAATAGTTATCGGCCAATTTGCGTATGGAGGTACTCTTCGGCAGGAGCACAAAGGCGGCGTCCCGGATCTCGTCAGCGGAAATAGCAGGCAGCACTGCACCGGGGCGGCCGCCTTTTTCTGCCAATGGATGGAAGCTGGGGACCGCCAGCAGCAGCTCCTCCCGCCAGTTCGGAAGGTAATCGAAATCCGGATTGTCCAGTTCGGCACAGCTGCCGAAGGCAAAGTCCAGATTTCCCTTTAGCACATCGGAAAGAAGCTCCCGGGTATAGGCTTCCCGCAGTTCAAGACGCACCTCCGGGTAGCGTCGGGACAGGGCCGGGTAAATGCTGGCGAAGAGGGAAGCGCCCCGGAGCGGCGTAGCGCCGATGCGGAGCACTTGCTGCTCCGTATGTCGAAGCCGGTGGATGGCGAGATAGGTCTGATCGTGAATCCGCAGGATCTTTTGGGCGGCATCCAGATAAATCCGTCCCGCTGGGGTGGGGATCAGCTGCTTTTTGTCCCGGTAGAAAAGCTCTGTGCCGAGACTCTCCTCCAGACGGGCCAGAAAAACGCTGAGGGTGGGCTGCGAAATGCGCAGCTCCTTCGCGGCCGCCGAAAGATAGCCGGCCTTTGCAATCTCCGAGATGTATAGCATATCTTTAATATCCATAGAAGAAAATCTCTTTGAAGCTCCTTTAAAAGTCATTACAGTGACCATAAGTGTAGCATGGTCCATGCTGGATGTATAGCTTTTGCTTATAACTTAAATAGCGGTGACCGGATTGCTTGCGCCTTAGGAAGAACCTATACTCAGGATAACAGGAGTCTATAGACGGGGGAAGACAGGCGGAACTGCAGACCGACTGTCAGAATGAAATGAAGGAGATTCTGAAATTATGACACCGCAGATTATTATCACGCTCTGCATACTGGCCTTTATGGTCATTATGCTGCTGACACATAAGATCGCCTATGGCATGACTGCCATGATCTGCTGCACACTTTTTGTATTGACCGGCGTTGCGGATCTGAAAACTGCATTTTCCGGCTTTTCCAGCAGCACCACCATTATGGTGGCCACGATGATCGTGGTGGCCACCCAGCTGAGCCGCACCAGTGTGATCCACAAGATGCGCGGCGTGCTGGAGAGCATGCAGGGCAAGCAGGAAATCGTGATCATGCTGACCATGTTTGCTGTTACCATTATCCTGTCTCAGTTCATGGGTCAGGTAGCCTGTCTGTCCATTATGCTGCTTTTCGTGCAGACCCTGGACGAGGACAGCGCTCTTTCTCCTGCAAGAATGCTCTTTGCGGTATGTACACTGAACACCATTTGGACCGCCAAGGTACCGGTGGCCATGGGTGCCACCATGCCGGGTACCATCAATTCCTTCTTTGAGGGCGTGGCACCGGAGTATGCCATCGGCATTGCCGATTACTTCAAGGCAGCAGCGATCCCGGCGATTGTCGGCTTCATCTACTGCATCGTGGCCTTCCGTCTCATTCCGAAGCAGACCATGAAGAAGGAAAATGTGAAGGAAGTGAAGGAGCAGAAGGCCATCTCCAAGCGGGATGAGTACATCATCTTCGGTGTCTTCCTGGTGATCATGGCTGCGTTCTTCCTTTCCGATTTCGTATCCAAGGATATTCAGAATGTCATTCCGGTGGCCGGCGTTCTGGTACTGCTGCTGACCGGCGTGCTGGATCTCCAGTCCTGTCTGAAGGTCATCACCGGCGATATCGTATTCCTGATTGCCGGTATGTCGGCGGTTTCCACAGTATTGGGCAACACCGGTGTGGGCGAGCTCATCGGACAGACCGTACTGAACATCCTGGGCGGTCATCCGGCACCGATCTTCGTTGTAGCTGTGTTCTGTATCGTAACCGCTGTAATGACCAATTTCCTGTCCAACATGGGCACCATGGCACTGATGATCCCCATTGCCGCTTCTACGGCACTGGCCGGCGGCTTCAATGTACAGACGGTTGTACTGGTGACGGCTGTATCTGCATGGATGGCCTTTGTGATGCCGACAGGCTGTGCCGGCTCCATGATTGCCTTCGGTACCGGCAACTTCAATGCAGCGCAGACGCTGAAATTTACGATTCCGCTTTTCATTCTGGAGGTGGTATCCTTGATTATCAGTACGACACTGCTGTTCCCGATTTACGCTTAAGGAGGACATAAAAAATGAGAGGGATTTTTGATCCGGGATTTAAAGAAAAAAGCATCACCCTGGTGGATAATGTCGTTTATTCCCATGTGCAGGATCTGGCGGGGAATCCGATGGAGCTGAAGCTTTCTGTCATGCTGCAGAACGGCAATTCCGAGATGCGGGCGGCCATGGGAGAGGATGATCCCCGGGAGGATCACAGCCCGAAGCCTGCGCTGATTTGGATCCCCGGCGGCGGCTGGCGGGGTGCCGATAAGAATCTGATGCTCGGTGAAATGAGTGAGTATGTGCGGGCCGGTTATGTGGTGGTTTCCATCTACTACCGGAATTCTGCCGAGGGCAAGTGGCCCTGTCAGCTGCAGGATGTGAAGACCGCTATCCGCTTCGTGAAGGAGAATGCGGCACGCTTTGAGATCGATCCGCAGCGCATCGGTGTTTTCGGACGCTCTGCCGGCGGTCATCTGGCGGCCTTTGCGGGACAGAATCTGTCCGGCTTCGACACAGAGGAGTGGAATCAGCAGGATTCCACGGTTCAGGCGGCCATCGATTTCTTCGGTCCGGTGGATGTGGAGGCCAATATGCTTTCAGAAATTCCCAAGCTCTCGGATCCGAACTACCGCTGGCATCGGGTGGAGGACACCCACGGCGGTGCATTGATCGGCGGAGATCCGGAAACCATTCCGGAGCGTTCCAAGGCAGCCACATTGAATTACTATGTCAATGACGGCATGGCACCGCTGATGATGCTGCACGGAGACAATGATCCCCTGGTGCCGGTGGAGCTGTCCAGTGAGCGTCTCTACAACAAGCTCTGTGAGATGGGCCTGGAGGATCGCTGCGAATTCTATGTGATCCCTCACGCAGGCCACGGCAGCCGGGAGTTCTTCCAGCCGGCCACCAAGAAGCTGACCATAGGGTTCTTTGATAAATATTTAAAGTAAATCAGATCAAATCAGCTGGGCTCAGCGTAAAAAAGAAGGCTTTGCGAGAGCAAAGCCTTCTTTTTTTGCCCATTTTACCCTTCCAGTCCCTGCATCACGATCCGTCCGATTTTCTGGTAGAAGGCCTTCTTCCGGCGGCGGCGCTTCCGCTCCACGCCGGTCTCATAGAAAAAGTAGGAGCCCATCAGGAGCAGCGCATAGCCTGCTACGCGCACCTCGGTCCATCTGGAGAGAGAGGCCAGGATGCCAAGCCCGATCATCACCATAGTCAGAAGCTCAAATGTTCTCAGCGTAATTCTCATGTTCGTCACCTGTTTCCTTTCGATGACGATACTATAGCATGATACGAACGTTTTGTAAACGGCTGTTTCTAAAATAATTGTTTTTAGAATATAGTTTTTCCGAATACTCATTCGATTTGCATTCTAATTTCCTATGCTGCCCTCTACCTGCCGCCGCCGGAGGTCCTTCATCACGAAGAGATAGGCCACGCCGGTGAAAATGCCGGCGGAAAGCCAGGCCGCGGGATCACAGAACACCGCCAGGGCATAGCTCATGACGTGCATGGCGATCATGGCGGCACTGAGCCGGGCCAGGAGCTCCACCACGCCGCCCATCATGGGCAGGAAGCCGTAGCCGCAGCCCTGCATGGCATTTCGGAAGATGAAGATGTAGCTCAGCGGAATGTAGAACAGCACACAGATCCGCATATAGGTGGTGGCCCAGGGCAGCAGCTCTGCGAGGCTGGTTTCGCCGGAGAAGAAGAGGGGCAGCAGCGGCCGCAGCAGAAGAACGCCGGCAACGGCTGCCAGAATCGCATACATTGTACTGATGAGCACCGCCGAGCGGACACCCCTCCGGATCCGGGGAAGATCTCCCTTGCCGTAATTCTGCCCGCAGTAGGTGGACAGGGCCTGTCCCATGGCCGGCATCTCCTGCATCAGCACGTTGTGAAGCTTGCAGGCCGCCGTATAGGCTGCCACCGCTGTGGAGCCGAAGAGGTTGATGGCGGACTGCATGATCATGGTGCCGGAGGAGGTGATGGCGAACTGCAGGGACATGGGGATGCCCACCGCCAGCTGGTGCCGGGCAGCGGATTTCGAGAAACGCCATTCTCCCGCCTGCGGCCAGAGCAGCGGCACCCGGAGACGGATGTACAGGAGACAGAGGAGCGCAGAGATGGCCTGGGAGGTCGCCGTGGCAATGGCCGCGCCCGCCACACCCATGTGGAAATTCACGATGAGCAGGAGATCCAGTCCCACATTCAGTACTGCACTGAAGACCAGAAACAGCAGCGGCATCTGACTGTTGCCCACCGCCCGCAGGTAGGAGGAGAACAGATTATAGAAGACCGTAGCGCTGGTTCCCCAGCTCACCAGTACGATATAGGTGTAGGCATCCTGATAGATGTTGTCCGGCGTGTTCATGAGCCGCAGCAGGGGCCCCATACCCAGCACGAAGCAGAACGTCAGGATCACCGCCACTGCCACCGACAGGATAATGCCGTTGGCCACAGAGCCCCGGACCCGCCGGAGTTCCCGGGCACCGAAGCATTGCGCGGTCAGTACTGTGAAGCCTGTGGTCAGACCCTGGGACAGGCCGGTGATGAGGAAGAGAATGGTGCCGGTGGAGCCCACCGCCGCCAGGGCGGAGGCACCCACGTAGCGCCCCACAATGATGGTATCCGCCATGTTGTAGAGCTGCTGGAACACATTGCCGACGAAGAGCGGCAGCATAAACTTTAATATAATGGGAAGGGGATTGCCCTTCGTCATGTCCACCTGCATGAAAAACCTCCATAAAAATGACCGTCCTGCAAAGCAGGGCGGTCAGCATTTTACACGTACTGTTCGGAATTACTCAGCGGTGATGGCGCCTGTCGGGCAAGCCTCCTCACAAGCTCCGCAATCAATGCAGGTATCAGCATCAACAACGTACTTGGAATCACCAGCAGAAATTGCCTCAACCGGGCAAACAGAAGCGCAGGATCCGCAGCTTACGCACTCGTCATTAATAGCATGTGCCATAAATAGCCTCCTTATTAGAATAAATAGATTTAAGTGTAGACTGTCTCCTAACAGTCACAGTCATTCTAATATATTTTCGGGAGACTGACAAGGTGAGAAACGCCTAATCTTTGTTTGTTTTCGAAAAAGAACCGAAAATTTGCACAGAAAAAAACTTGTTACATATGGAAAACAAAGCAATTTTTCCAAATGCAAGCACACTTTTTGCCATATACGCGAAAATAAAAAAGCAATAGAATAGGGGTATCAAAAAGGAGGGAAAAAATGCAGCATACCTTGGAATTTCAACATATTTCGAAAGTTTTCCCCGGCGTGAGAGCATTGGACGACATCTCCTTCAAGGCCTACGGCGGCGAGGTGCTGGCTTTTCTTGGCGAGAACGGCGCCGGAAAATCCACACTCCTGAAGACATTGAACGGTGACTATCAGCCCACGGAGGGCAAATATCTTCTGGATGGTGAAGAGAAGCATTTCAAAACACCCCACGAGGCTCTGGAGGCCGGTATCAGCGTGATCTATCAGGAACGGCAGATCCTGCTGGAGCTCAGTGTGGCAGAAAACATTTTCCTGGGAAGAATGCCCAGCGGACGCTTCGGCATCATCGACAAGGGCAAGGCGAACCAGATGGCGGCGAAGGTCATTGAGGAGTTCGGACTGCCCATCAAGCCCACCACCAAGGTGAAGGACCTGAGCATCGCCTACCAGCAGATGGTGGAGATCATGAAGGCCTGCAGCCGGGAAAACCTGCGGGTCATCTGCTTCGATGAGCCCACGGCCTCCCTCAGCGACGAGGAGATCGAGCTTCTGTTCAAGGTGATCGAACGGCTGAAGCAGCAGGGACTCATCGTAATCTACGTTTCGCACAGAATGAGTGAGCTGGAGCGGATCACGGATAAGGTGGCCATCTTCAAGGACGGAAAATATGTGGACACTGTGGGCACGAAGGAGGTGCCGCAGCAGGAAATGATTAAAATGATGGTGGGCCGGGACCTGGGTGACATCTACAAGAACCTGGACCGCGACAAAACCATCGGCGATGTACTGCTGGATGTCCGGGAGGTGTCGTCAGACCATGTGAAGCCGGTATCCTTCCAGCTTCATAAGGGCGAGGTGCTGGGCTTCTCCGGCCTCGTTGGCGCGGGACGTACAGAGCTCATGCGGGCCGTCATCGGCGCAGATCCCATGCGGGGCGGCGAGGTGTACCTGGAGGGAAAGAAGATCGTGAACCATTCCCCCAAGGAGGCCATGGACCACGGCATCTTCATGGTGCCGGAGGACCGGAAGCTCCAGGGTATCATCTCCAACCTCAGCGTAGCGGGCAACATCAACATTTCCCTGATGGATCGGAATGCCAATCGCTTCGGCATCATCGACAGCCGGAAGGAGAAGGCGGAGGCGGAGAAGGGCATCCGCAGCTTCAACATTAAGACACCGGACATGAACAAGAAGATCGTGGAGCTGTCCGGCGGCAACCAGCAGAAGTGCATTGTGGCCCGGGGCATCGCCACAAATCCGAAGGTGCTGATCCTGGACGAGCCCACCAAGGGCATCGACATCGGTGCAAAATCCGAGTTCTATGAGATGATCTGCCGCTTCGCAAAAGAGGGAATGGGCGTGATTCTGATTTCCTCGGAGCTGCCGGAGGTGATCGGCCTTTCCGATCGGATCATCGTCATGCGCTCCCTGCAGATTTCCGGCGAGCTGAGCCGGGAGGAGGCGACAGAGACGAAGCTGCTGAGTTTGGGAATGATTGGAGAGTGAGATGAATACAAACGCAAAAAAAGAAAAACCGGCATGGCTGCAGGCCATCGGCGGTGACAAGCTGGTGCTGATTCTGGCCATTGTGCTGGTCTTCGTGCTCTTTACGGCACTGAACAAAAACTTTCTGTCCACCACAAACCTGGTGAACATTCTGGTGGCGGCCTCCCTGGTGGGCATGGTGGCCGTGGGACATACCTACCTCATCATTGCAAAGCAGAATGACCTGTCCCCCGGTTCGCTGGCGGCACTGTCCGGCGTGGTGGTGGCCCTGTTGCTGCAGAAGGGACTGCCCATTCCGGTGGCCATCCTGATTACCCTGCTGGTGGGCGCTCTGGTGGGTCTCTTCAATGCTTGGATGGTCAATGCCATCAACATCGAGGCCTTCATTGCCACCCTGGTGACGCAGATGATCGTGCGCGGTCTTGCCTATATCCTCTGCGGCGGCAAGCCGGTGGCCATCAGCAACCAGGCCTTCAACAACATCGGTAAGCTCAGAATTCTGAACATTCCGTTCTCTGTATGGCTCATGGTGCTCTGTCTTCTGGTATTCGGCTTCATCCTGTCGAAGACCAAGTTCGGCCGCAGCGTGTATGCCATCGGCGGCAGCACAGAGGCAGCGAGACTGGCGGGTCTCAATCCTCAGCGCATCATTCAGATCTGTTTTATCATCATCGGCATGCTGACCGCCATGGGCGGCGTGGTTTTCGCCTCCCGTATGAATGCAGGACAGCCGGCAGCCAATGTGAACCTGGAGTTTGACGCCATTACCGCCGTGGTACTGGGCGGTACCTCCTTCACCGGCGGTGTGGGTGACATGTTCGGCACCGTACTGGGCATCATCCTGATCCAGTCCTTCAATACCGGACTGACCATGGTGAATGTGTCCTCCTTCTGGCAGTATGTAGCAAGAGGTGCCCTGCTGCTCTTCGCATTGACTTCTGACTTCCTGAGAAAGAAGAAGCGCGAGAAGGAGCTTCTGCAGGCAAGCATGCAGCACGCCTGAGACAGAGCCGTCGGGACACGGACGGCAATCACTATTTGAACCTTAAAAAATTTTTATAAAAGGAGAGTATCATGAAAAAACAGCTTATTTCCGCAACTATGGCAGTCGCAATGACAGCCGCAGCCCTGACCGGCTGCAGCTACGGCGATTCCAGCACGACCACCACAGCGGCTGCGAAGACAGAGACCACGGCAGCGGCAGCAGAGGCAGCGGGAGAAACCGAGGCAGCAGCCGAGAGTACCGGCTCCGGAGACCTCAGCGGCAAGACCATTTACGGCATTTACAAGGCCGGTGATCAGACCTGGTTCATCAACGAGGGCGAGGCAGCCAAGGCTGCGGTAGAGGCTGCCGGCGGCAGCTTCACCTATGTGGATGCCAAGATGAGCCCGGAGGAGTGTCTGAAGGCTGTGGACAATGCCATTGCCAACCAGGCAGCCGGCATCGCCATCTGTGTACCGGATCAGACCATGTCCCAGTCTATTGTAGATAAGTGCACCGAGGCCGGCATTCCGGTGGTGGCAGCGGATGATGCGCTGGAGGTAAACGGCGAGAAGATCGCTCCCTGGGTAGGCATCGACGGCTATGTGATCGGCGAGGCCAACGGCGAGTGGCTGGCCAACTACGCCATCGACAACAACTTGGTTTCGGATGCGGAGACGGGTCTCCTGATCATGACCATGGATACCGTTTCCAGCTGTGTACCCAGAACCGAGGGCGAGCTGGACAAGTGGAACGAGCTGGTGCCGGAGTTTGACCAGTCGAAGATCTTCAAGGCAGACAATGACGGTACAACAGACAAGGGAAACACTGCAGCAACCGCTGTCATCACCGCACATCCGGAAATTAAGAAGTGGCTGGTGATGGGTGCCAACGAGGAGTGCTGCATCGGTGCGGTAAGAGCACTGGAGAGTGCCGGTCTGGACAAGGATTCCTGCGTCATCGGCCTCGGCGGCTACATGGCGAAGGATGAGTGGAACAACAAGGGCGCAGACGGCACCTGCATGAAGGCCTCCTGCTACTTCTCAGAGACACAGGTCGGCGCAGGCTCCATTGAAGTGCTGATGGATTGCATTTCCGGCAAGGAGCCGCAGATGGAGACCGCTGTTCCGGCAACCGTGGTAACACCGGACAACTACAAGGAAGTCATGGGAAGCTACGCTGAATAAATGAAATCCGCTGGGCTCAGCGGATATCTTAGGAAAGCAAAAA
>CAVATZ010000065.1:0-12847 GCA_963591655.1 Clostridiales bacterium | reverse complement strand
TACGCTGAATAAATGAAATCCGCTGGGCTCAGCGGATATCTTAGGAAAGCAAAAATGAGAGGGACCTTGCGAAAGCAAGGCCCCTCTTTTTCGTTTCAGCTTTTTATCCGTTCCGGCTGCTGAGCCGGTAGCTGCTGGGCGTATCGCCCACATACTTTTTGAAGGCCGTGCAGAAGGAGCTTTCGTCCCGGAAACCGGTCTGGTAGGCGATTTCCTTCACGGACAGGTCGCTGGTGGTCAGGTGATATTTCGCGGAGGAAATGCGGGTCTGGATGATGTACTGATGGGGCGTGAGGCCCGTTTCCTTGGCAAAGAGCCGGGAAAAGTAATAGGGGCTCAGGGCGGCGATCTCCGCCAGCTGCTCCAGCTGTATGGGCTCCGCGAAGTGGTTTGTGATATAGGTTAGGGCCAGGCGGATGCCGTCATAGCTCTGCTTTTTCTCCGGCAGATGGGGCGTCAGCAGCAGCGAAAAGGCCAGCATGATCCGGACGGACTCGCCGGATTCGTCAATGGCCAGATGGCGGCGGAAGTCCCGGTAAATTTCCCGGATCTGGTAATGCACGGCGGCAAACTGCGGGACACGGATCACCGGACCGAAGAGCGCAGAAATATGCGCATAATATGCCCGGGCCAGTACCCCGTCAAAGTGCATCCAGAGGCAGGAAAAGCCGCTGTCGGTGCCGTATTCATGCTCCCGGTAGCAGTCCAGCAGCACCAGATCGCCCTTTTGCGCATAGTAATGCTTTCCATTCAAATGCAGGAAGCATTCTCCTTCTGTAACGGCCATGATGAGAAAGCTGTCGAATTGCTTCCGGTGGACGCTGTAGCCGCCTTCATAATCGAATTGTCCGATGATGGTGGGATAGAGAAATAGCTTCTGTGCGGTCAGAGAGGGGGTATGGAGATAGTAGTGAGAGCCGGGCTTCACTAGCTTTTCGGTACAGTGCATGGAAATCCTTTCCTGTGAAAAAGACCCGGTAAAAGGGCCGAAGACATTAGCACAAGTATACCAGAAAAGGGGCGGATTTACGAGGCGGATACAGAGCAAAAAATCCAAATACAAAGGCAATCGGCATGAATGAAAAATCCATGCTTCTCGGCTAAAATCCGGGTATACAAAAATATACAACAGCAAGATCTAAATACGTGCGCCACGAGCGCCGGAACAGGAGGTCAGGGATGGAAAGTGTGAAAATCTGGGAAGAGGCGGTGCTGATCCCCACCTATGAAATCGGGGAGGCCGATCAGAATCCCATGTTTCTGGAGAAGCGGGTGTATCAGGGAAGCTCGGGAAAGATTTATCCCTATCCCACCACCCAGGTCATCAGCCGGGAGAAGCATGACCGGTACTGGCAGGCGGTTTATCTCGAGAATCAGTACATCAAGGTGATGATCCTGCCGGAGCTGGGCGGCAGAATTCAGCGGGCCTATGACAAGACCAATGATTATGACTTTGTTTACTACAATCATGTGATCAAGCCGGCGCTGGTGGGACTTCTGGGACCCTGGATCTCCGGCGGCATCGAGTTCAACTGGCCGCAGCACCATCGTCCCACGACCTATATGCCGGTGGATCATCAGCTGCGGGAGAATCCGGACGGCAGCAAGACACTGCTGATCAACGATGTGGACCAGATGTACGGCACCAAGGAGATCACGGAATTCACGCTGTATCCCGACAAGGCCTATATCGAAATCCGCGGACAGCTCTACAACCGGACCCCGCTGCCCCAGACTTTCCTGTGGTGGGCGAATCCGGCAGTGGCGGTGAATGACAACACCCAGTCCATCTTCCCGCCGGACGTGCACAGCGTCTATGACCACGGAAAACGGGCGGTTTCCCGCTTCCCCATCGCCACGGGAGAGTATTACAAGCACGACTACAGCGAGGGCGTAGACATTTCCCGCTACAAGAACATCCCGGTGCCCACTTCGTATATGGCGGAACGTTCGGACTATGACTTTGTGGGCGGTTACGACTACGGCGTGGAGGCCGGTGTGCTCCATGTGGCGGACCACCATGTGTCCACGGGAAAGAAGCAGTGGACCTGGGGCTGCGGCGACTTCGGCAAGGCCTGGGACCGGAATCTGACGGATGCGGACGGCCCCTATATCGAGCTGATGACCGGCATGTACTGCGACAACCAGCCGGACTTCACCTGGCTTAAGCCCTATGAGGAGAAGACCTTCACCCAGTACTTCCTTCCCTATAAGAAGGTGGGGCAGGTGAAGAATGCCAGCATCCATGCGGCGCTGAACGCGGAGAAGCGGGGCGATCAGCTCTATGTCTGCGTCTATGCCACCGAGGACTATCCCGCTGCCGAGCTTGTGGTGCGGGTCAAGGGAGAGAGCATTTACCGGGAGACGATTCACATTTCTCCGGTGGAGATTTATGAGAAGACATTGAGCCTCGCCATAGAGGATGAATACAGTATGCAGGTATCGGTGGAAAATGCCGGCGGCACGCTGGTTTCCTATCAGCCTGTGGATCCGGGCATCCCGAAGCTGGCGGAGCCCGCGAAGGCCGCCAAGGCACCGGAGGCGCTCATGACCAACGAGGAGCTCTACATCACCGGTCAGCACATCGAGCAGTACCGCCATGCCACCTTCCTGCCGGACCCCTATTATCTCGAGGGTCTGAAGCGGGATCCCCAGGATATCCGCATCAACAATGCCTACGGACTTCTGCTGCTGCGGCGCGGCCGGTTTGCGGCGGGAGAAAAGCATTTCCGCAAGGCACTGGAGCGGCTGACCGCCATGCATCCGAATCCTTATGACAGCGAGCCGTACTATAACCTGGGCCTATCGCTGTTCTATCAGGAGAGGTTTGACGAGGCCTTTGATGCCTTCTACAAGGCCACCTGGGTCAGCGAGCTGCAGGAGATGTCCTTCTATTACCTGGCTGCCATCGCCGCCCGCCGGGGAGAATTTGTCGAGGCGCTGGCGCTCTGCGAGAAGGGTCTCGTGAAGAATATCCACAACGTGAAGGCCCGGGCCCTGAAGGCCATGCTGCTGTACAAGCTCGGCAGACGGGAGGAGGCCGCATCCTGGATTTCGGAAAATCTCCGCATCGATGCCTTTGATTATGTGAGCCTGTATACCAGGACAATGCTGGCGGCCGCAGAAGCCGGGCAGAAGCCGGACATGACGGCATTCCGCACGCTGTCCCGGGGATATCACGAGACCTACCTGGCCGCTGCCCGGGATCTCGCGGAGGCGGGCTTCTATGCGGAGGCTGCTGCCCTGCTGCAGAGCTTTGAAGGCGAAAAGCCGCTGATTTCCTACTATACCGGCGCTTATTTGGAGAAATTAGGCGAGACGGAGGCGGCGCTTTCGGAATATCAGAAGGCAGAGACTATGTCGCCGCGTTATACCTTCCCCAATAAGCTGGAGGATATCGGCGTTCTGCGCGCCGCGATCGCATTGAACCCGGTAGGGGCCAAGGCCTACTATTATCTTGGCAACCTGTTCTATGACAAGCTGCAGTTCGCGGAGGCCATGACGCTCTGGAAGCAGTCCGATGCCCTGGATGACAGCTTCCCGACACTGGAGCGAAATCTTGCCATCGGATATTACAACAAGGAGGGGGAGCCGGCATTGGCACTGGAGAAGCTGGAGCGGGCTTTTCATCTGGATGAGAGCGATGCCCAGATATTCAAGGAGCTGGACCAGCTCTATCGGGCACTGCACAGGAGCTTTGCGGAGCGGCTTTCGTTCTATGAGGCGCACAAGGCGCTTTTTGCGGACCGTGATGACATTTACACAGATTACGTGACGCTGCTGAACCAGTCCGGAAAGTATGGCGAGGCCTATGCGGCCATTCATGCCCACTGTTTCCAGACCTGGGAGGGTGCGGAAGGCAAGATCACGACGCAGTTTAAGCTCGCGCTGCTGATGCTGGCAAGAGAGAGCATGCAGGCGGGTAAGTGGACCGAGGCACGGCAGCAGCTGGAGGAGGCCCTGTCCTATCCGGAGAATCTGGGCGAGGGCCGTCTGGAGGGCACCAAGGACAACCATCTCTACTACACGCTGGGACTGGTGCTGACGCAGCTGGGCGAGACGGAAAAGGCCCGCGTATGCTATGAAAAGGCCACGGAGGGCGCGATGGAGCCTGCCGGCATGATGTATTATTATGACCAGCCGGCGGATATGATCCTTTACCAGGGTCTGGCCTTGCAGAAGCTGGGAAGACCGGCGGAGGCCAATGCACGCTTCTATCGGCTGCTGGACTACGGCGAGCAGCATGTGCGGGATGCCTTTCAGATGGACTACTTCGCGGTGTCCATGCCGGACATCACCTCCTTCGATGAGGATATGACGCTGAAAAACCAGGCCCACTGCTGGTATCTCATGGGATTGGGCCGTCTGGGACTCGGTGAGAAGGAAAAGGCGGCGGAGGCCTTCCGGGAGGCCCTGGCGCTGGAGCCGAACCATCAGAATGCGGCGGTGTATTTAGCGGCAGCGATGGCATAGTCATCAGGGGGATATGCGTTTCATGAAAACATTTATCACGGAAACCATCACAGAGGAGAGCTTCCGGCCCTTCGGGCGGCTGATTCGTTTCCCGGAAACGGACCGGGAGAGCAACTTCCGCATCATTGCCGCGGAGGCGGAGAGCCCCTGGCGGCTGGCGGTGTTCCGCTACTGGAATCACAGCATCGAGAAAATCGAATGCCATCCCACCTCCCTGGAGAGCTTCGAGCCGCTGCGGGGCGAGACGCTGCTCCTTGTGGCCGCGCACGAGACGCCGGAGGATTACCACATCTTCCGGCTGGATCAGCCGGTGATCCTGGAGAAGGGCATCTGGCATCAGACCCTGAGCCTCACGGAATCGGCGGAGGTGAAGATCACTGAGAACCTGGAGGTGCCCACGGACTTCTATACATTGCAGGAGCCGGTACAAATGGAGATATAAGTTTGTGCGCTTGATGAAGTGACAGTGCCCCGCGGCGTTTGCCGCGGGGCACTTCTGCGTTCTAGTTTTATCTCCCCGTTGCCATAGCAACTGACAGTTCACCGGAGAATAGGATAGAATGGCGGAGTTAGTTAACGAAAACTAACAAGAGGCAAAGACAAGCTTTTCGGTAAGGAGTTTTTATGAGAAGAAATATCTATCGTTCTCTGGCGGCTGTGATGACGGCGGCCATGACCATGGGTGCGTTGGCGGGCTGCGGCAGTGCGGCATCGACGGCAGCAAGCACAACGGCAGCCGCTGAGGCAGCGGAGACCACAGCAGCGGCAGAAGAAAGCACAGCGACGGCGGATGCATCTACTGAGGAAAGCACCGCAGCAGCCGAGGAGGCAGATCCGGAGGGAACCCATATCGTGGTGGACCACGGCGGCAATGAGGTGGAGGTGCCCAATACCATCACCAAGGTGGTGATCGATCAGATTCCGATCCTTTCCACCTATATGGCCTATTTCCAGGGAAGTGCGCCCTACATCACGGGCTACTGCGGTTCCTTCAAGAGCATCATTTCCGAGACGGTGCTGAAGAACATTGCGCCGGAGCTGATGGAGAGTGCGGACACGGTATATGCCCAGAGTGACTTGAACATTGAGGAAATCATGAAGCTGGAGCCGGATGTGATCCTGTACAATGCCAACAATGCCGAGCATGCAGAGGTGCTGAAGTCCAGCGGCATTCCGGCCATCGGCTTTGCCACCGTAGGCGCTTCCACCGATGCCGATCCCATCGAGCGCTATGAGGAGTGGCTGAAGCTGCTGGAGGATGTCTTCGGCGAGCCGGGCAAGACCGACGCCTTTGTGGCAGCCGGTGATGCCATCGTAGAGGAGGTGGAGAAGCGGATCGCCACTGTCCCTGAGGCGGACCGTCCTTCTGCATTGATCCTCTGGAAGTATGCCAACGGCACGCCGATGGTTTCCGGCAACGGTACCTTCGGCACCTATTGGCTGAAGCGGCTGGGCGTACAGGATCCGGCCAGCGAGAGCAAGGGCTTCGCCCAGACCAGCATGGAGCAGATTTACAGCTGGGATACCGACATCCTCTTCCTGGACGGCCCGGGACTTCTCAACCTGAAGACCGCGGATGTGCTGGAAAACAAGGTGGAGGGCGCCGATTTCTCTACCCTGAAGGCGGTGCAGAACGGCCGCGTCTATGACACCACCCTCGGCATGTGGAACTGGTTCACACCGAACCCGGATGCCCCGCTGGTATACGCATGGCTCGCATCAAAGACATACCCGGAGGCCTTCGCGGACTATCCGTTGGAGGACACCATCCGCACCTATTATCATGACTGGTACGGCTACGATGTGACCGATGCCGAGCTGGCAGAAATGCTGAGCTATTGATGAAGGACACGATTTGGATTCGCAGGGGGCACTTCAGCCCTTTGGCGATTGTGCTAATGCTGGTGCTCCCGATTGTGACGGCGCTGCTCTGCCTCTGCTTCGGGCGCATGAATGTGCCGGTGACCGACGTGCTGTCTGTGCTGAAGGCCGCCGCTCTGGGGCAGGCGGATAAGGGGCAGAATGTTTCCATCGTCATGAATCTGCGTCTGCCCCGGATCCTGATGGCCATTATTGTGGGCGCGGGACTTACCTGCGCGGGCAATGCTTTTCAGTGCCTGTTCTCCAATCCCCTGGCCACACCGGATATTCTGGGGGTGACCAGCGGCACCTGTGTGGGTGCGATACTTGCCATTATCCTGTCCTGCAGTATACTGGAGACACAGCTGATTGCATTGGCCTTCGGTCTGGTCTCGGTGGTATTCACCTTGAAGATCGCCGGAAAGAGCAGCGGCCGCTCCATGGTGTATCTGGTGCTGGCGGGTACCATCGCCTCATCCCTGTTCAATGCCGTCGGTTCATTGCTCAAGTACACGGCGGACCCCCAGGACAAGCTGCCGGAAATCACCTACTGGCTCATGGGCAGCTTCACCAGTGCGAGCTATCAGAAGATCCTGATCGGCTGCCCGCTCATCGTCATCGGGGTTGCCGTCATTTACCTGCTTCGCTGGCGGCTGAACATTCTGTCCCTCAGCGAGGATGAGGCCCGGGCCAGCGGCATTGACCTTCGGAAGACCCGGCTCCTTTTCATTGTGGCAGCGACGCTGATTACCGCTTCTGCGGTCTCCATGTGCGGACAGGTGGGCTGGATCGGCCTGCTGATTCCCCACTGTGCCCGGATGCTGGTGGGCAGCAACAACCGCTACGTGGTGCCGGTGAGCCTGAGCCTGGGCGCAAGCTTCATGATCGTCATCGACACACTGTCCCGCACCATCAGCATCATAGAGCTGCCCCTGTCCATACTGACCGCCATCATCGGTGCGCCGGTATTCATTTCACTTCTCAATAAGACAAGGAGCACGCTGCGATGATACTGGAGGTACAGAAGGGCTGCTTCGGCTATGCCGGGCAGCAGACCATATTGAAGGACATTGACCTGGCGCTGGAGGAGGGGCATATTCTGGCGATCCTCGGGCCGAACGGCATCGGCAAGACCACACTGCTCAAGTGCATGGTGGGACTCCTGCCCTGGCAGAGCGGCCGCAGCCTTTTATATGGTAAGGACATTCACAAGCTGAAGCCGAAGGAGGTATGGAGCCGCATTTCCTACATTCCCCAGTCCCACGGCTTTGCCTTTTCCTACACGGGACTCGAAATGGTCATGCTGGGCCGCAGCGCCCACATGGGACTGTTCCAGCAGCCGGGCCGCGAGGAGCTGGAAATGGCGGAGGCCATGATGGAGCGGGTGGGCATTACCCATCTCGCGGAGAAGGACTGCAACCGCATGAGCGGCGGCGAGCTGCAAATGGTGCTGATCGCCCGGGCACTGATCAACAATCCGAAGCTGATCATCCTGGATGAGCCGGAGACAGGACTGGATTTTCACAATCAGATCCTGGTGCTGAACATGATTCAGCGGCTGGCCCATGAGGAGAGTATCAGTGCCATTATGAACACCCACTATCCCACCAATGCCATGAGCATCGCGGATGAGGCCCTGATGATGAACCGGAAGGGCGAATTCTTCTACGGCGCTGCCCGGGAGGTGTTGACGGAGAAGAACATTTCCTATTCCTTTGATGTGCAGGTAGTGGTCAACGAATTTTTGTATGAGGGGCGTCCGATACGGAGCATCGTACCGGTGGCCCTGACGGAGGAAGAGGGCATCCTATGATGAAGAGCGGAAAATTCAAGGCTTCGGAGCGGCGGCCCATTCGCCCGGAAATGACGGTTTCCCGGCCGGAGATGGCAGGGGATAATGTCTTCGTCACCTGGTTCTCACTGGGGACGGATACCTCCATTACCCCGGAAACCTATGACGTGCCGGTGCTCTACCTCGGCGGCGAGGGCAGCACCACCTTTCTCCTGGGAGAGGAAGGACAGCGGGTTTCACTGGCGCCGGGTGAGCTGCTCTATGCACCTGCGGGAACACTCTGCGGCACAGAAACCGCAGTCGGCAGCATTTACACAGAATTGATTATCAGAGAGGAGATACAAATGAACAAGGCAGTTAAGGCAGGAGAAGCAATCACACTGAAGAATCTGATTTCCTACGAGGAGGGCAGCATTGCCAATCTGGATATCGTGCATACGGACGATATGAAGTTTGTGCTGATGGCCTTCGATGAAGGCACCGGCCTCACGCCCCACCGTGCACCGGGAAATGCGATTCTGACCGCCCTGGAGGGCAAGGCCATCATCGGCTACGAGGGCGAGAACTATGAGCTCAATGCCGGCGAGTGTTTCCGTTTCGAGAAGAACGGTCTGCACAGCGTGACACCCCAGGGTAAGTTCAAGATGAGCCTGCTGCTGGTATTAGAGTGAAGAAGTTTGCATCAAGCAAACTTCGGAACGAACTGACATGTGCCCCGTAGGGGGACATGCTTGCCGTAGGCAAGTTTATCGAGAGCTACAAGCTCGAGATAAATCCGGATAAAGAGACAGCAGATATCGCCGAATTTAAAAGAGGACGTCCGGATTTTCGGGCGTCCTCTTTTGATAGGAATGGCTTTGCAATATGCAAAGCCATAGGTTCAGCAGTAATACAGGAAGGATCGCAGCCGGCTCCAGGCGGCCTCGTCCCAGTCGTTGTCGAGGCTCAGCTGGAAGAGCGGTGCCTGACAGGCCTCGCGGAGGCCCCGCATGTCGAGAATCATGGCGGTGTTCTCATAGCGCGGTGCCAGCGTCAGCACAGCAGATGCACGTCTGGACAACTCGACAGCTTTGGCATAGCGGTAACGCCCGTTGGCACCGGCAAAGCGAGGCAGGAACTGATCTGCGGTGCGGAACAGTTCTGCGAAATCCGCGGAGAAGGCGCTGCGGCTGCCGAGGGTAGTGCCGATGCTCTGCAGCTGTTCCGCCGCATCCCGCAGCCGGCTGACGGTTTCCGCAGCATCCTCTGCATTGTCCAGCCAGAGGAAGAGCAGCAGCTCGGACAGCGGCGCCCGGAGCAGCTGATTGCCCTCTGCCTCCAGCGCGGAAAGGACACCGCTGTTGAGCTCGGTGAGACAGAGGGGCGTACCGACACAGGCGAGACGGCGTGCATGTGTCGCATGCGTGTTATTTGCTGCTTCCGTGCAGTTTGCCGCCGCACCGATTTCCCGCGCGACTGCCTCCAATGTCGGCCAGTCGGGAATGCCCAGCAGCTTCTCCGTCAGTGCGCCGCGCATCTCTGCGGGCGCGGCATAGACGAGATCTCCGGCGAAAAATGCCCGAAGCAGCGCATCGGGATCTGCGGCGGTTTCCGGCAGACGCTCCAGCATGGGGGCTATGATCGTCGTATGCTGTACGCCGCGGCGCTCCAGCACGGCCTGGATGACCCGGGCATAGAGGCCGTCGGCCTCCGCACCCTCCGACTGGGGGATGAGGAACTGCGCCGGTGCGGTATCTTTCGTGCGTTCCTCGAGAACAGCGCCCAGCAGCGCCGGGAAGGGAAGATATTCCTTGGCGCTGGTTTCCGCCCGGCCCCGCTGCAGCGCAGCATCGCTGAAGGGGAGAACCCGGGCCTCCATTCCCTGCTGCCGGAAATAGGACAGGAGGAAGGGCGTATACGCACCAAGGGACGGCAGATACAGCGGTATGTCCGGACGCGCCTTCCGGGGCAGCGGACAGCTGCGGATCTCCACATCGGTGATGCGGAAGGATTCCGGCAGCTTCACGGTCGGCCGATGGGACAGGCTGTTCAGGAAGGCCTCGATGCGGGTGATGACGCCGACATTGGAAAAATGCTCATCCACCTCGATCTGCAGATAGGGCTTGTCGCCCATTTCCCGGCGGAAAAGCTGAGACAGCATGGTGTCCGGACCGCAGCCGTGGTTTGTCAGGTAGACGGCATAGAGGTTCGGGTGATGCGCGATCAGCTTGGCACCGGACAGGATGTGCTGCCCGAAGGGATAGTAGAGGTTGTCGTATTCCGGCGAGATATCCAGGGCGTGCCCCGGCAGGTGGCTCAGGGTCAGCACCTTATAACCGCGGGCCAGCAGCAGCTCCGGAATGCCCATGTTCAGAATGGGATCGGAAACGCCGTAATTTCGCGTGATCAGCACCAGTACCTTGTCGTCCTTCTTCAGGCTCGCCAGCATTTCCGCGCCCTGCTTCTCGACGGCTGCCGTATGCTGCCGCACCGCCATGGAGCCCTTGAGCAGCGCGGCGGCGCAGAGGGGCTTCGGAATGTCGAGGATTTTGCCGAGCCCCAGCATGGCAGCGGCCATGGCCTCCTTTCCGAAATCCAGATCGAAGACCGGGTTCAGCAGGGTAATGCCTTTTTCCTCAATTTGCAGGGCCTTGGCCACGGAGGCGGCTGCCGTCTGCATGTATACACAGCCGTAGTTGTGCTTCACGCGGCTGGTTTCGTGCCGCATGGTATGGATGCTCGGCATGAAGATGTAGTCGACCTTCCGGTCAATGAGCTGCTGCATGTGACCGTAGATCAGCTTCACCGGATAACAGGTCTCGCCCCGGGCGGTGAGCTGGGAGAGACGGATGGTCTCTTCGCTGGTGGGATCGGTCAGCAGAACGTTATAACCGAGTGCGGAGAAAAAAGCATTGGCCATAGGGAAAAACTTATGGATCATGAGGCAGAAGGGTACACCCACGGTTTTCTTGTGCGGATCCTGCTTTCCGGTATAGCCTGCCAGCAGAAGCTTGTTGGCCTGCTGATAAAAGGCGGTATTCTGCCGGATTTCCTGCGCTTGTGCGGTGCTTTGCTTCAGCGATGACCCGTCAAAGCCCGTGAAGCGGCTCTCGCCCATGCCCACGGCTTCCCGGGCCAGCAGTGCGGCACCGAAGGCCCCGCTGATGGGAAAGCAGGGATTCACCTGCAGTCTGTCCCCGAAGACGGCGCGGAAGGCGGCCACAATGCCCGGATTGTAGGCGACGCCGCCCTGCAGCACGATATGCTGTCCCACGGGATGTGTGCCCACGACCTTGTGGAGATAGTTCCGGACAATGGAATGGCATAACCCTGCTGCGATGTCTGCCTGGGAAACACCCTCGGCGGCAGCAGAGGCAATGGCGGTTTCGATGAAGACGGTACAGCGCTCGCCGAGCACCGCCGGGCTTTCTGCAGAGAGGGCCAGTGTGCCGAATTCCGCCAGCGGAATGCCCATGCGGATGGCCTGCTCCTCCACAAAGGAGCCGGTGCCGGCGGCGCAGATCTTGTTCATCTGGAAGTCAATGACATCGCCGTTCCGGAGGCTGATGTACTTGCTGTCCTGACCGCCGATCTCAAAAACCGTATCGGCTTCCGGCACCCAGAAGGCCGCGCCCTTTGCCTGGGCGGTGATTTCGTCCCGCACGGCATCGGCACCGATGCGCTTTCCGATGCGCTCCCGGCCCGAACCGGTGACGCCCACTGCCGAGAAGCGCAGTTTCCCGAACCTTTGGTAAATGCTGTCGAGCCCCTTCCGCACGGCGCCCTCCGGGTCTCCGGCAGTTCGCAGATATTGAAAGTCCAGCAGCTGCCCGGCCGCATCGATCAGCACGAGGTCGGTGCTCGTGGAGCCGATGTCGATGCCCAGGGCCGGTGTACAGGCGGAGAAGCTGCCGGAGCGTTCGTCCATGGCAGCGGCTGTCCAGGCGGCCTTCGGGTTCTGCAGACAGATCCCCTCCGGCAGGCTGAGCTTCGGCAGATCACTTCTGCGCGGCTGTGCGGAGAGATTTTCAAGAATGTTGAGAAGCTGTATGCGTGTGAAGCGGCCCTCCGCTTTTAAGGCGGCACCGCAGGCGGCCGCAAAGCGCGCCAGCGCCGGCACCACCAGTTCGGCCTCGGTCAGGCCGAAGACATCCCGGATCGCCCGGATCACACCGGCATTCATAGTCACGCCGCCGCAGAACAGGAGGGGCGTATGCACCGGCAGCTGCCGCACGATGGCGGCCTTGTAATTTCGGATCATGGCGTAGCAAAGCCCCAGCAGGATATCCGGCGTTGTGCTGCCCTCCTGCTGCCGGTGGATAATGTCGGTTTTCGCGAATACGGCGCAGCGTCCCGACAGACGGGGGATGCTCTTGGCCTCTGCCACGAGCCGCGAGTAGTCCTCCAGGCGGCAGCCCACGCGGGACATCTGGTCCTCGAAGAAGGAGCCGGTGCCGCCGGCACAGTGCTCATTCACGGCAAACTGCGGTGTTTTTTCATGAAGATCGGTGATGAAGCGGGCACCCTGGCTGCCGATTTCGATGACGGAGCCGACATCCGGGCAGAGAAAGCGCGCACCCTCCACAATGGCGGGGATTTCGTCAATGCCGGGCACGAAGACATTATCCCGGAGAGCTTCGGCGCTGCTTCCCGTGACGGCGAGAGAAAATTCTGTGCTTTCAGACAGCGGCAGCGCCGTGAGACCGCGGCGGAGCGCATCGAAGGGGCGGCCGTGATGTACCG
>CAVATZ010000064.1:0-12852 GCA_963591655.1 Clostridiales bacterium | reverse complement strand
GTCCTACGAGCAGACTGCTCTTACATTAAGAAAAATTGCAGATAAGCTTTTCTGACTTCTCCAATTCACCGCCGCATCGCCCTTCGGTACACGAGACCGGAGATCACGGCTGCCAGCAGCTCCGTCACCCAGAAGGCATGCCAGGCGCCCACGGGTCCCAGGATGCGACAGAGCACGAAGGCCAGGGGAATGATGACCACGGTATAGCGGCAGAGGGAGATAATGAGGGAGGCGGTTCCCTTGCCGAGGCCCTCCAGCGCACCGCAGGCCGTCACGGAAACTGCAGAAACAATGAAGCCCAGACTGATGGTTCGGAGCGCCGTGGTACCGATGGCAATGGTCTCCTGGTTCTCCGCGAAGAGCCGGATCAGCGGGGTCGGCAGAAGCTGGCAGATCACCGTGCCCAGCAGCATGATGCAGCCACAGAGCATCAGGGTCACCTCATAGATCTGCTTCACCCGGGCATGCTCTCCCGCGCCCAGATTGTAGCCGATCACCGGCCGCATGCCCTGCACCAGGCCGCTGGCGGGAAGATACAGGAAGGTCTGGAGCTTGTAATAGATGCCCAGCACCACCACATAGCTCTGGGAATAGACAGAAAGGAAGGCATTGAGGCAGGATACCAGCAGGGAAGGCAGCGCCATGTTTAATGTTGCCGGGATCCCCACGGCGTAAAGGCGTCCCACAATGGGCTCGCCGCTTCTGTCCAGCATGGCCCGCAGACTGAAGCGCAAAGGCATTGGCCTCCAGATCAGTACCACGAGGTAAACCACCAGCGTCAGCAGCTGTCCCAGCACCGTGGCAATGGCTGCGCCGTCGATGCCCATGGCGGGAATGGGGCCCCAGCCGAAGATCATCAGCGGATCCAGCAGGATGTTCAGGATGCAGCCGCACATCAGGGCAACCATGGTGGTCTGCATGCGGCCCACCGACTGGTAAATCTTCTCGAGGAGGATGGATTCCATCACGGCGATGGAGAAGGCGAAGGCAATGTTGGAATAGCGAATGCCGAGCGACAGCACCTCTGCGTCTTCCGTGAACATCCGAAGAAATGCCGGCATGCCGAAGCGGATGGCAATGGTCAGCAGCACACCGTGCACGAAGGCCAGCAGCACGCTCTTGGAGGCGGCACGGTCCGCCTGCCCCCGGTCACCGGCACCCATGTAAAAGGCGATAGCGGCATTAACGCCCACGCCGAAGCCCACGCCCAGCGAGGTCACCAGATTCTGGATGGGGTAGACCAGCGAAAGCGCCGTCATGGCCTCCTCACTGATTTTCGCAACAAAATAGCTGTCCACGATGTTGTAGAGAGAGTTCACCAGCATGGAAAGCACCATGGGCAGCGCCATGGAAAGCAGCAGCGGCAGCACCGGCCTGGTCCGCATAAATTGATCGTTCATATATTTTCTCCTTTTTACACAACAAAAGCGCCACACAACAGCCCATCCGAGCTATTGTGTGGCGAAAAGAGGCACACGGCCTGAAAAGTCCACTTCCTGTGTTTTTAGGAGTGTATATTAGCATGGGTTTTGGGATATTGCAAGGGCAAATCACCGATAGTCCTATTTTCCGGCAAGAAGCCATTTCCACATTGGAATTACATCTATATGTACACCATTACAGTCAAGTATTGCTTCCTCACTGTTTGTTATAAGAACGCATTTTGCATCTGGTATAAACCTCCGAAGCTTCACAAATGCTCCCGTTTCCCGTTCCCTTGTATCGAGGTCATCCAGTGCGCGAAGACTTACTTGAATTGCAAGGTTTTCTGACGGCACATAAAAATCTATTTCTACATTATTCTCGAAAAAATATACATTTTCATCGCCATATCTTCTTATAAGTTCGATCGCCGCAAGATTCTCAAGCTGTGCTGATGCACAATCTAAAGACATTAAACCGAGAAGTCCTGTGTCCATAAAATAATATTTGGGCGCTGTTTCTTTATCTACAAGCTTTGCTGCATAGTTCTGTATGGTAAATAACATATAAGTGTCTACGATTGCATTGACATAGTTAATGACAGTCTGCGTACCGATTTTCATTCCCGTACTTTTTAGAATGTTTGTAAGTCTCGAGAAAGAAAGCTGCTTTGTTACAGATTCAGCGATCTTCTTCAGAATAAGCTTAATAGCAAAGTCGTTTGTAATCTTATTTCTTGTAACAATATCCCCAAGATACAGTGTTTGATAGATCGTACTCAGCAGCATTCTTTTATTCTGAACTCCTACAAGTTCAGGAAACGCGCCATATGTTACATACTCGTTATATAATGCGGCTATCTCCGCCCGATCCTTTGTACTGACAACCTCCTTATTTTCTCTTCCCTTTGCTGTTAAGAATTCTTCGAAGGAGTACGGATAAACATGCATTGCAATGAATCGCCCGCCCAGAGTACTTGCGATCTCTTTACTGAGCATCTTACTATTACTGCCGGTAATGTTAACATGGTATTTGGCATCAGCAAGTCTTCTTGCAAACTTCTCCCAGTTAGAAACATTCTGAATTTCATCAAAGAAAAGATATGGGGAAGCATTCGACCCACTAAATTCTAAAGCGATTTCGAGAATCGTATTGAGATCTTCTGTATTAAGTTCTACAAGCCGCTCATCTTCGAAATTAACATATACGATTTGCGATAACGGAACTCCCTTATCAAGAAGATTATGAATTTGCTGAAACATCATATAGGACTTTCCGGTACGTCTTATCCCAACGAAGCAGTAATTCACATTCTCTTCTAACGGATATTTTCTTGGGATGACTGGGTTACTAAGATAAGATTCCTTTTGGTCTGATAGTATATTTTTTAGAAGATCTCGATTCATAGCGCATTCCTCCCGTGTATAATTTTATTTTCAGAATAATTATATGCCAATTTCATTCTGTACACAAGATGTTTTTGCCGAGCAATTATCAATACTCTGTAAATGCGCTTCCATCCCACACCGATTCCGCTTATAATGATTCTTGCGGCCTTGGCCGCAAACCCAAGAACAGCGAGGTAAACACATGAGCAATTTATTGTCCTTTTCCAGCGACTACATGGAGGGCGCGGTGCCGGAGATCCTGCAGCGTCTGACAGAAACCAATATGGAGAGCTCCCCCGGCTACGGTCTGGACGCCTACTGCGACAGCGCAAAGGCAAAGATCCGTGCGGCCTGTGATGCGCCTGACGCAGACATCTTCTTCCTGGTGGGCGGCACCCAGACCAACGCCACCGTCATTGACGCGCTGCTCCGGGGCTACCAGGGCGTGATCTCGGCAGACACGGGCCATGTCAGTGTCCACGAGGCCGGTGCCATCGAATTCGGCGGCCACAAGGTGCTGACCCTCCCCAACACAAGAGGAAAGATCAGCGCGGCCCAGATCCGGGCGCTGCTGGAGGCCTATGATAATGATGAAAACCGCGAGCATACGGTGATGCCCGGCATGGTCTACCTCTCCCAGCCCACGGAATTCGGCACCCTCTATTCCCGGGCAGAGCTGTCAAAGATCAGTGCCCTCTGCCGTGAGAAGCACATCCCCCTCTATGTGGACGGTGCGCGCCTCGCCTATGCCCTGGCCTGCCCTGAGAACGATGTGTCTCTCAAAGACCTGGCTTCTCTCTGCGACGTGTTCTACATCGGCGGCACCAAGTGCGGCGCCCTCTTCGGTGAGGCCGTGGTGATCCCCAGACACGACACCATCCCGCACTTCTTCACCACCATCAAGCAGCATGGTGCGCTGCTGGCCAAGGGCCGTCTCCTGGGCCTGCAGTTCGATACCCTGTTTACCGACGGCCTCTATGAGAAGCTGGGCGTGCCGGCCCAGAAGGGTGCCGAGCGAATCCGCCAGATCCTGACCGAGAAGGGCTACACGCTCTGCTTCGATTCTCCCACCAACCAGAGCTTCTGCATCATGGAGGACAGTAAGCTCCCCCGTCTGGCAGAGCAGGTGGCCTACGGCTTCTGGGAGAAGTATGACGAGACCCACACCATCATCCGCTTCGCCACCAGCTGGGCCACGAAGATGGAGGACGTGGAAAAGCTTGGAAAAATCTTGGCGTAAAAGCGTCAGCCGCCGATGGGATACAGGCCACATCCCAGTCCCACGGTCACCAGCAGTCCTGCCAGAGAAACCAGTACCGTGGAAATGAAGATATACCGGTAGCATTCCTTCGCGCTGAAGCCGCAGGTATCGGAAACGGTGATGAGCATGCCGTTATGGGGTAGGCAGCTGAAGCCGGCCGTTGCAATGGCCACTACGCGGTGCAAAATCTCCGGCTGTACACCCATCGCGAGATATTGAGGCGAAAGGATATTCATTGCAACATCTGCACCGCCGCCGCCATTTCCGGTCAGAACACCTGCAAAGGACGCGGCGAGACCCAGGGAAATGGTGGGGTTGACCGGCAGCGCTGCGATCGCCTCAAGGATGGTCTGTGCACCTGCACAGGCCAGCACTGCGCCGCCGAAGCCGACGGACGCAGCGGTGATGACCATCGCCGGACCCACCTTGGCAATGCCCTCATTGAGCGTGCGGAGCTTGTCAGGCAGATTTTTCCACCCCAGCAGCAATGCCAGCATCGTACCGGCAAGAACCGCATAGGAGAGCTCCATGTCGAACAGGTTGATGAGCAGAATGATGAGCACCATGGGCAGAACAGAAGTCCACGGGTGCAGGCCGGGGTCCTTCTCGAACTGCTCAATGCGGCGCAGGATGTCTCCCTCGGCCACAAAATGCTCTCCGCGCTTGCGGGCCAGATTGAACTCATGCCGGAAATACAGGAACATCAAGGCCGCGGACACAACAGACGCCGCCATACTGACCAGCGGTGCCGCCATGGGGGATGTGCCCAGATATTGAGAGGGGATAATGTTGTTGAGCTGCGCCCCGCCCGGCAGCATGCTGAGAGGGAAGGTACAGGATGCCGCCATGATCCCCGCCGGGATCAGCTTGCGAGGCAGGTCGGCCTTCTTAAAGGTGGCCAGAAAGATCGGGTACACCGTAAACACGATGACGAAAGCACTGATGCCGCCGTAGGAAAGAATGGCTGTCACCAGCAATGCACCATAGGCCGCATTCTTGTCGCCGAACCATTTGCCGATCATCTTGGAAAAGGCCGAAACCAGCAACGTTTCCTCCATCACCTTGCCGAAAAGGGCGTTGGTGACAAAGACCATAAAATATTTTGCAATAAAATTTGACAGCGAGACCGCATAGTGGTTCATGACCAGATCGGTGAATGTGAATCCACCGGTCAAGGCCAGCACCAGCACGCAAATCAGCGAAGCCGGAATCAGATTGACCCGCTTATAAATCAGAACGATCAGCAGAAAAATCGCTGCTACAACACCGATAAGACTCATGAAATAACCTTGCTCCCTTTACTGGATGGTAACCACTTCGCTGTTTGCAAACGTCTCGTCTGCAATCTCGTTGCCGATGCCGGGTCGATCCGGCGCCGTGAAATAACCGTTCTCCGGCTCAAACTGATACTTCGTCAGCCCCGTCATTTTCGGCATCGAGGTATTGACGTTGTACTCATGGATAATGAAGCCGGGGATCGCAGCCTCCAGATTCAGCGATGCGGCCGTCATCAGCGGGCTTCCGCAGACGTGGATTTGCACCGCTGCTTCGTAGACATAGGCCATGTCGCAGATCTTCTTGACCTCGGTGATGCCGCCGCTGTTGCCGATGTCCGGCTGAATCACCTGAATCGCATCCTTGTCCAGACGATCCTTGAACTGCCAGCGTGTATACATCCGCTCGCCGCTGGCCACCGGAATGCCTGTTTCCTGATGCACATAGCGCAGGAGATCTGCATGAGGTGCCACCGGCTCCTCAAAATACATGATGCCGTACTTTTTCGCCATATTGCCCATCTGCACCGCCGACAGCTTGTCGGTATAGCAGTGATTTTCCAGGATAATGTCTCCGACCGGACCCAAGGTGTCCCGGGTAGCCTTGATGCGGGCCTCAATGGTCTGCAGATATCTGCCCGCCAGGTAAGGGGCCTGCTCCGTCAGATCATAGCGCGTCCCGTCCTCCCGGAAGGTGGTGAAATTGTACTTCACTGCATCAAAGCCCTTTTCCAGGGCCTGCCGGGTCACCTGCACATAATCCTCGGGACTGCCGCAGGGATGCCGATCCTCCGGGAAGCCGTTCTGGAGCTGGCTGGCATAAGCCCGAAGCTTCGTCCGCAGCTTTCCGCCCAGCAGCTCGTGGAGCGGTGCGTTGTACTTCTTTCCCTTTATGTCCCAGAGGGCAATGTCAAAGGCGCTGATGGCCGCGTAGACCACGGGGCCGCTGTTCAATCCGAAGAAGCACTTATGGTAGAGCTTGTTCCAGATGACTTCGTGCTCCATCGGATCCATCCCGATGAGCATCGGTGCCAGATCCTGCAGCATGCCGAACTCCGCCGTGGTGATGTCATCGTAGGAAAGCGCAGCTTCACCATCACCGTAGATGCCCTCATCGGTATAGATGCGGCAGAACAGCGGACGCCAGCCGTCCTCTACCGGCTTGGAACGCAGAACGTCAATTTTTGTGATCTTCATAGGGATTTCCTTTCCGGCTTACTTGCCTGACTTTTTCTTTTGCGCCCGAATCGCCGCCTTCTCCTCACCGGTTCGCATGAGACCGAGCTGAATGGTGATGATCACCGCAATGGCCAGGAAAAGGGGATAAAAATTGTACTTCATCATATCCAGATAAGAACAGTTAAACTGCTCCTCCACCATCATGACCGCCATGCCGTGAGGCACGATCATGATCGCAAGGCAGGCACCGATGTCCAGCAGGCTGGCTAGACGCTTGGGTGCGATGCTGAATTTTTCGCCGATGATTTTTGCAATCGGTGCGAGGATCATGATGGCCATGGTATTGTTGACGATGGTGCCGGACAGAATCACAGAAATCGCACCGATGACATATTCGCAGCTCTTACGACCGCGGATGAGATGCGTCGCCTTGTCCACCATCCACTCAATGCCACCGTAGTAACGGATCAGACCAACCAGACCGGAGGTCATCATGGAGAACACAGCCAGCCAGAACATTCCCTCCATACCGGAGGAAACCTGCTGTGCAAAGCTGAAGAAATCCGTCGTGCCACAGAGGAGACCGATGATGCAGGAGAGTGCAATGCCGCCGGATAAAACCAGAATCACGTCTACGCCGATCAGGGCCAGCACCAGAACCGCAATGTAAGGAAGCACAGTGAACAGATTGTATGCACCGGGCGTCACGGCCTCTGTGACCGCACCCATGGAAAGGAAAAGATACATCAGAATGGTCAGAACAGCCGCAGGCATCGCAATGAGGAAGTTCATCTGGAACTTGTCCTTCATTTGGGCACCCACACCCTCGGTGGCACAGATGGTGGTGTCGGAGATCAGCGACAGGTTATCGCCGAAGTAGGCCCCGGCAATGCAGGAAGCCGCTGCCATACCGGGCACAAGCCCCGCACCGTCGCTCAGCGCATAAGCCACCGGCAGCATGGCGGACAGGGTGCCCATGGAGGTGCCGATGCAGGTGGAAATGACGGCGCTCATCACAAAGATGCCGGGGATCAGCATCGAACTGGGGATGAAGGAGATGCCGAGGTTGACGATGGACTCCTTGCCGCCGATGGCGGCACCGGCACTGGCGAAGCCGCCGGCCAGAAGCACCACCAGACCCAGCTGCATCACGCCGGCACGGCCCGCTCCCTCGGAGTAGACGGCCAGTTTTTCACTGAAGGGCGTCTTGCGCTCATAGAAAAACAGCGCAGCGATGATGGCAATCATCATGGGCACGTAACGGGGCATCATATTGAAGGGACGAATGCCCTCCGGCGCACCCGCGATGGTAAAGTACACGCCGCAGCCCACATACATCACCAGAAACAACAACAGGGGAAGAAGGGCTTTGCCGCCGTAATTGGTCTTGCTTCTCTTTTCGTTCATGATTATACTCCTTTTTGTCGGGCCGTTTTCAGCAGGTCCGAACCTCTGTCAGCGATCATTCAAGGCTGCTTCCAAGCGGAGCAGAGCTTTTTCAAGGGTACAGCGAGGACATGCCAGGTTGAAGCGAAGGTAGCCGGCACCGCCGATGCCGAACCACGAGCCCATATCCACACCGATGTGTGCTTTCTTCACAATAAAGGCTTCGATCTCCTCGGTGCTCATTCCTGTACCCCGAAAATCCACGAAAACCATATAGGTAGCCTGGGATTTCTTCATCTTCAGCACCGGCAACCGTCTGTCAATAAAGTCCTTCATGTAATCCATGTTGGCATCGATGTAGCGGCAGAGGGCCTCCACATAATCGTCGCACTGTGTCCATGCGGTAATGAGGGCACTCTGACCGAACCAGTTCACGTTGAAGATACGGTTCGCATTCAGTCCGTGAAGGAAATGCTCCCGCAGCGCGGGATCCGGGATGATGGCCACGGCCGTCTGAAGGCCGGCCAGATTGAAGGTCTTACTGGGCGCATAATAGGTAATGGTGTTGTCCCTGTACTGCGGGCAGACGGCATTGACCGCGTGATGGCTGCAGCCCTGCATCATAAGGTCGGCATGGAGCTCATCCGTCACCAGCACGACTTGATTCTCCGCGCAGATCCTGCTGACCTTCTCGATCTCCTCCGGCGTCCAGACACGGCCCACCGGATTGTGGGGATTGCAGAACAAAAGGAGCTTGTTCCTGGGATCCTTCGCCTTCATCTCCAGATCATCGAAATCGATGTACCAATCTCCGTCTCTTTCAAGCAGCGGATTGGATACCACTCTCCGGTCATTCACCTCTGCGCTGGTCATAAACGGATAATAGATGGGCGGCTGTATGATGACGCCGTCTTCCGGCTCGGTCAGCTGCTGCACCGCGATATGGAGTCCCGGAATCACACCGGGCGTAATGACGATCCAGTCCTTTTCCACTGTCCAGTGGTAGCGGCGCTGCACCCACGAGATAATGGCATCATAGAGCGCATCTTTTTTCATTGTATAACCATACGAGCCAAACTGTGCGCGCTTGACCATTTCCTCCTGCACCTCAACCGGAGAGCGGAAGTCCATGTCAGCAATCCACATCGGGATCATCTCAACATTGGAATCCACACCGAACCTTTCGTTGCAGGTATCCCATTTTGTACTGTCACTGCCACGGCGTTCCTGATAGTCGTCGAAAAAAGCATCCGTGTATTTCATGTTCTAACCCTCTGTCATAAAGTATTTTGTGCTCTTTATTGGTTTGGCTGCCAAACTTTTATGATTCGATTGTAGAACCGTTTTCCGTCATTGTCAATAAAATGGATCAAAAGGTAAACACTCATAAATTTATGAGTCACTCACAAATTTTGAAATATCTTCTGATTCCAAAGAGACATTGCTATACTGGACCAAAATTTTCCTACCGGAAAGTAGCTTGAAAAGGAGTTCTGTTATGGCATTTCTAAAATTAGCCTTGATCTTTGCCGCCATCATCATTCTGCTGGCCTGCAAACGGCCGCTATGGCAATCCATTCTTGGTGGTCTGGCCGCTACCGCCATTCTCTATCAGATTTTTCCATCGGATATGGTACACTTGACCAAAAAAGTCATTGTCAGCCGTTCGTCCGTTTCCGTACTGCTGTCCCTGTATCTGATTACCTTTTTGCAGCGCATCCTTGAAGCACGCAGTCAAATCCGGCTGGCGCAGGAGGATTTGAACGGTCTGTTCCACAACCGCCGCATCAACATAATCGGCGCCTGCCTGTTCATCGGTCTGCTGCCTTCTGCAGCATCCATGCTGCTCTGCGCAGAGCTTGTCAAAAATTCCACCGATGGTTATCTGGATGCCAAAGAGCAGGCGTTTGTTTCCAGCTGGTTCCGGCACATCCCGGAAAGTGTTTTGCCCACCTATACCGCCGTTCTGCTCATGCTGAGTCTGTCCGGTACAGAGACGGCAAAGTTCATGATCGGCATGATTCCGCCTGTGTTGTTTTTGGGTGCATTGGGTTATTTTGTGTATCTGCGCCGCATTCCCACCACCGTGGACACACCGAAAAGCGCAAATCGTTTGTCCGATTTGCTTCATCTGCTGCGTCACCTCTGGTCTTTGATTTTGACCCTCGTATTGATATTGGCATTTCATTTTGAGGTCGTAACCGCTGTCCTCGTCTCCATTGTCCTCAGCATTTTTGTTTACCATGTCACGGCGCAGGAGCTGAAGCAGTTCGTATTCTCCTCCTTTGAAAAAAAGATGCTCGGCAATACCTTCCTTGTTCTGATCCTGAAGGAATTCCTTTCCTTTACAGGGGTTCTTCCTCAGCTGCCGGATGCTCTGGCAAAGCTTCCCCTGCCAACGTACCTTATCTTTGGCCTGCTGTTCTTCCTCGCTACGATCATCAGCGGTTCTACCGCCGCCATCGCCATGGGTACCCCTCTGGCCTTCGCTGCCATCCCCGGCGGTGCGCCTCTGATGATCTATCTCATGTGCATGGCACACGCCGCAAGTCAGCTTTCTCCTACCCATGTCTGCCTTGTTGTCGCATCGGATTATTTTCATATTCCGCTGGGGGATCTTGTGCGTAAAACGATGCCCATATCACTGACGTTCTGTGTACTGATCACCGTTTATTACCATCTCCTGCTTGTTTTTTCGCATTAATCAAATGCGCTTGCGGCATTTTTTAAAGCGTGTTAACCTGTTTGAGTACTAAACAATTACGACAACAAGATTTCTCAGGAGATTGAACCATGGAAGAAATAAAAAAAACCGGCAGTGACGCCGGCATCTTTGAGCATCTGCAGGAGAAGGTAGACATTATCTTCCGCTACAATATGCTGATGAATCAGTATCAGGCACTGCCCCGGGACTACGGACTCGGCAGCTTTATGAGCGAGGTGGATGTCCACTCCCTCAGCTTCATCGGGAAGCAGCCCGGCATCACCGCCAAGGAGCTGGCACAGCTGACCTACCGCACCAAGGGCACCGTTTCTGTGATGCTTTCCCGGCTGGAGGTAGACGGCTTCCTGGAGCAGCGCAGCAATCCGAAAAACATGCGGGAACGGAACCTCTACCTGACGCCCAAGGGGCAATACGTCTGTGAGCAGCACGATGCCTATGACCGCCGGGTCACCCTCAGCTATCTCACGGAGCTGGCCAAGCACTGCACCCCGGAGGAGATCGAGGGCTACTTCAAGGCCACACACTACCGCACCGAGTATTTTGAGAAGGCCCTGGTGGAACAGAAAAAGGCCTACAGCGAGTATAAAAAACAGCAGAACGCAAAAAAAACCGCCGCGGAGTAACGCGGCGGTTTTTTTCGAATAGTTACTTATTGTAGTTCACGATGGTGCCGAAATCCGGCTTCAGGGAAGCGCCGCCGATGAGTCCGCCGTCGATGTCCGGCTTGGACAGGAGCTCCTTGCAGTTGCCGGCGTTCATGGAACCGCCGTACTGGATACGGATGGCCTCAGCGGTATCTGTATCGTAGATCTCTGCGATGCAGTCACGGATGGCCTTGCAGACCTCCTCGGCCTGATCAGCGGTTGCGGTCTTGCCGGTGCCGATGGCCCAGATGGGCTCATAAGCAATGACAACGCCCTTGGCCTGCTCTGCTGTCACATCCTGGAAGGCAGCCTTGATCTGCATACGGATCCAGTCAAAGCAGATGCCCATTTCTCTCTGCTCCAGAGACTCACCGCAGCATACGATGGGCTTCAGGCCCTTCTCCAGGGCCTTCTTCAGCTTCTTGTTGATGTCGGCATCGGTCTCGCCGAAGTAGCCTCTTCTCTCGGAGTGGCCCATGATCACATACTGCACACCGGCATCCACCAGCATGTCCGCAGAGATCTCTCCGGTATACGCGCCCTTGTCCTCGAAATACAGGTTCTCAGCACCCACCTGGATGTTGGTTCCCTTTACCGCATCCACCACCGGTACGATATCGATGGCCGGTACACAGAACACCACGTCCACGTCCGGATTCTCACAGAGGGGCTTCAGTGTCTCGCAAAGCGCCACAGCCTGTGAGGGTGTCATATTCATCTTCCAGTTTCCGGCAATAATCTTCTTTCTCATGACTTTTTCTCCTGCTCAACGATCGTTTGCTGCTGCAACACCCGGAAGCTCCTTGCCCTCCAGGAACTCCAGAGAAGCGCCGCCGCCTGTGGAGATGTGTGTCATCTTGTCGCCGTAGCCCAGCTGGTTGACAGCTGCTGCGGAATCACCGCCGCCGATAACTGTG
The DNA here is from genome assembly GCA_963591655.1 of Clostridiales bacterium. GTDB lineage: Bacteria > Bacillota > Clostridia > Lachnospirales > Lachnospiraceae > Oribacterium. The sequence continues at coordinate 656 of CAVATZ010000064.1, read as the reverse complement.
GTAGCCTCGGTCTCAGCCAGAGCCTTTGCCACTTCCTTGGTGCCGGCTGCCAGTACAGGGTTCTCGAACACGCCCATAGGTCCGTTCCAAACCACGGTCTTTGCGGACTTCACAGCCTCAGCATAGAGTGCCTGGGTCTTCGGTCCGATATCCATGCCCATCTTGTCTGCCGGAATCTTGTCGATGTCCACAACCTCGGTTGCGATATCCGGATCGTCGATGGGATCAGGGAAAGCAGAGGTCACAACGGTATCTACCGGAAGCAGAAGCTTCTTGCCCAGCTTCTCCGCCTTCTCAATCATCTCCTTGCAGTAATCCACCTTGCTCTCGTCGCAGAGGGACTTACCGATCTCATAGCCCTGTGCCTTTACGAAGGTGAACATCATGCCGCCGCCGATGATCAGGGTATCGCACTTCTCCAGAAGGTTGGAGATTACGTTCAGCTTATCCACGATCTTGGCACCGCCCAGGATCGCCACGAAGGGTCTCTCGGGATTCTCTACGGCCTGGCCGAGGAACTTGATCTCCTTCTGCATGAGGTAACCAACCACTGCTGGTCCGTCGATGAACTGGGTAACGCCGACATTGGAGCAGTGTGCGCGGTGAGCAGTACCGAAGGCATCGTCAACATAAACCTCTGCCAGAGAAGCCAGATC
>CAVATZ010000063.1:0-12898 GCA_963591655.1 Clostridiales bacterium | reverse complement strand
TTTCCGGGCTTTGTAAGCATTTTCGTAAGAGAAATTATCTCTTGGAGAACTGCGGAGCGCGACGTGCGGCTTTGAGACCGTACTTCTTTCTCTCCTTCATTCTCGGATCTCTTGTCAGGAATCCGGCCTTCTTCAGAACGGGTCTGAAGTCCTGATCCATCTCGCAGAGAGCTCTTGCGATACCATGTCTGATGGCACCTGCCTGTCCTGTGTATCCACCGCCGTGAACGTTAACCAGGACATCCAGCTTACCCTCATTCTGGGTTGCTACGATGGGCTGCATAACGATGGTCTTCAGTGTTTCAAGACCAAAGTACTCATCCAGACTTCTCTTGTTTACAGTGATCTTGCCAGTACCCGGCATGATGTAAACTCTTGCTACAGACTTCTTTCTTCTGCCTGTACCGTAATTTCTATTTGTAGCCATTTAGATATCCCTCCTTAGAATGTCAGCTCAACAGGCTGCTGTGCCTGATGCTTGTGCTCCGGTCCAGCGTACACGAAAAGCTTCTTGTACATCTGTCTGCCCAGGGGTCCCTTCGGAAGCATACCCTTAACTGCAAGCTCGATTACCTGCTCAGGCTTGTTGGCTCTCATATCTCTAAGAGTGGTCTCCTTCATGGATCCAACATACTTGGAGTGAGTGCGGTAGATCTTCTGATCCAGCTTCTTACCTGTAACAGCAATCTTCTCAGCGTTAACAACGATTACATAATCACCGCAATCCAGGAACGGTGTGAATGTCGGCTTGTTCTTTCCACGAAGAACAGATGCGACCTCTGATGCAAGACGTCCAAGGGTCTTGCCTTCAGCATCTACTACATACCACTTTCTCTCAATAGTAGAAGCCTTTGCTACGTATGAATTCATAACAACCTCCTATATGCAGGCTACTTACTCTGGTGAGATGCGTTTCCGCACATCGAACCAAATCCGTGAGACTCCTCGACGATCGCGGGGCCTCCGCTCACTGATTTCAGTATTTAATGTAGCCCGGGCATTGCGCCCTGCTTGATGTTCTTCTGTCTACAGCTCAGACAGCCCTACCAATATACCAGGATCATCCTTTGCTGTCAAGGCATTTCTCCTGACTTCTGTTTTACATTTGGGGGGTGCTGCTCCCCCTCCGGAAAGATGATTTTATAAATCGGGAAGTAAATCACCATCTGCACACCTCCGTTGATAACGGTAATCAGAATGTTGTACAGCGCCGGCGGGAAAAGCCGCTTGCACAGCGGCACATAAATGCCCATTAAAAAGCTGCACACGATGGTGATCAGCACAAATGCCACCACGTACCATGTAAGCTGATACCAGACATTTCCCTTGGACTTGAACGTGATGTTGCGCTGCATCGGAAAATTGACGCATTGTGCCAAAAACAGCGTAATGGCAAACGCTGCAAAATAGCCCATGCCGCCGGTGGCATCACCGGTAACAGGATAGTTGAACACGTACGTGTCCACCGGACCAAGATTCAAATGGATCAGCTGACAGGGGATGCTGCACCAGTCGGTCAACGCATAGAACACCCCAGGCAAGAAGGTCAAAAGCAAATATTGTAGCACCGTGACAAACAGTGAAAACGCATAGAATTTCACGAACTGTGCCACAAGCTTATGCCTGTCGGAGAAGGTCGTCCACCCATTTTTGATCATTTCCATAAACTACCTCCTACCTGCACAGGCACAGTCAGCTCTGCGCTGTGTTTTCCGTCGGACGCAGCCAGTCTCATTGCCTCACCTTCTCCCATGCGGACGATGGCAAGTGCCTCACCGTAGTAAGTGTCGGTCTCATCTTCCAGATAGCTATGCTTGTTGAAGGGACAGGCACTGCCAAGCCCCACCAGCGTGCCGCCTTGCACCTGCACCTTGATACTGCCGCGCATCAGTGGTTTTGTGACGCCGTTTTCATCCGTATAACGCAGGCGGACGTAGCACAGATGCCCCGAACCCACAGCAACTTCTTCAGCATCCAGCGTCAAACGGGTCGTGTCGCCGGCGCTTTGCAGCTTGCAGCAGCCTATGATGTGACCGGCGGCGTCATAGCTGACAGCTTCCAGCGTGCCGCTCTCATAGGGAATACGGAATTTCGCCAGACAATCATTTTTCAATGCTTTACGCCCCACTGTGCGGCCATTCAGCATCAATTCCACGCGAGCGGCGCGGGCGTAAACCTCCACGTTGGCCTTTTTCCCCTCGCAGCCAGACCAGCTCCAACTGGGCATAGCATTCGTCATCTTCCATGCACTGGGGCTGTGGCGGTCATCGGTGTGATTGACCGGACAAACCGCGATATATGGTCCCTTGTCCGCTTCCAATGCCACGCGGGTATAAAGGGCTTCGCCCAACGGCTTGCCCGTCAAATCAATGCGCCCCGAGCCCGCCGACACCCAGCCAAGGCCGCCGTCGAACGTCTCGGCATAGTCAGCGTACTCCCACGAGCCAACCATGACCTCGCCCAGATAGTCCATGCCGGCCCAGACGAAATCACCCACCAGCCGCACTTCTTTCTTTGCCAGCTCACGGAATTTATATGCATCATTGCAAAATGTCTCGCTGCCCAGAATCAGCCGCTGCGGATATTTTTTCAGGTCATGCTGATAGCGATAGATGCCGTAGTTATAGCCCGCAATATCCATGTTGGCAAAAGCATCTCGCGTCTTGACATCACAGCCGTGCAGGGTGGCGCCGCGCTTCATGAATTCGTCGCCCAGAAGCCCCGCCAGATTGTTGAAGAATTGGCTTCCGACTGCTTTTTTCTTGGCTGACTCTTTGCCACACTGTTTGGCTTTTTCGGCACGCTCGGCTTCTTTTTTCGCTTTTTTGTCGCTGTATACGCCGAACCCGATGGAACTTAAAAAATTGAAAAAGATGTTTACGCCGCAAGTCACCGGTCGGGAATCGTCCAGCCCGTGCAGGAAGTCCGTCATCTCCTTCGTCAGCGCTATGCCGCGTTTCTGGGCGGTCTCGCTGACTTCATTGCCGGTGGAGTAAAGCACGACGCACGGGTGATTATAGTCCTTCTCAACCATGTCAGTCAGATCCTGCCGCCACCAGTCGTTGAAATAATCCACATAGTCATGTTCGGTCTTGTGAATATACCAGTGATCGATATACTCATCCATAACGAGCATACCCTGACGATCACACTCGGCCAGCAGTGCCTTGGAACAGGGATTATGTGCCGAGCGAATGGCATTATAACCATTTTCTTTCAGCAGGTGTACCTTGCGCGCCACGGCATCTGGGTCACAGGCAGCGCCCAGCAGGCCGTTATCATGGTGGATGCAGGCACCTTGGATGATGTACCGCTTGCCGTTGAGCAAAAAGCCGTGCGCGCCCCACTCCACCGTACGGATGCCGAAGGTTTCGGTCACTTCGTCCTCAGCAAAGGCGACGCGGCAGGTGTGCAGGTTGGGCATTTCAGGTGCCCAGAGGCGGGCATTGTCGATGGTCAGGGTGAATTTAGCCTCACCATCACTCTCCTGCTGCATGGTAGGCAGACTGTCCACCGTCAGGTGTACCGTGCCGGGGGCGGTAGTCTTTACGCACACCTCCACAACAGCCGGATCCAGCGACAGAGTGCGAATTTTCACGCCATTTAACTCGATATGCGCACCGTGGGCTGTCCAAAGCTGCACCGGGCGATAAAGTCCCGCACCGGAATACCACCGGCTATTGGGCTGATCCGCGTTGCGTGCAATGACGCGCAGTTCATTGTCCCCTGCATGCAGATAGGGTGCGCAATCCACGTAAAAATTGGTATAGCCATACGGGCGGAACGCTGCCTTTTGGCCATTGAGCCAGACCTCTGCGTTATGGTAAACACCCTCAAATTCCAAGATGTGGGCGTCAGCCAACTCGCTTTCGGGCACGGTCAGGGTGCGCTGGTATTCATAGTCGTACCCCTCGTACCAGCCGGTATTGGTACCGCCAGCACTCAGAGCGGTACGGGGTTCCGCCAGCATGGCATCATGGGGCAGCGTCACAGGTTTACCGGGTGCGGTATCGCCCAAATGGCGGCAGGTCCAGCCAGTAAGAAGGGATGTTGATTTCATGCATAATACCTCGTCTAACTACTGCTTTTTGTTTCGGTTCAGAAAGCTGCTGACCAGCTCGAGCAGGATCGAACCCAGTGTAATGCCGATAATAACAAAACGAGTCGGAACATTTTTGGGATTGCCGTACATCACGATGCCGCTGAAGAAGTCTGTGAAATCGCCCACAGAATCCAGCATGAACAGCCCGAATGCAATTGTAATCAGTAGTGCGTTGATAATTACCAGATAGTCACTGAAAAAGTTATCAGTAAAAAACAGGACTGCACCGCAGCCGATCGCCGCGAGGAACACCAACAAAACAAGAATATTGAATGTGCCGGAGGAAAATGCAAATACCAGATACGCAACTGTTGCAGCAACAGCGACCACACTGGCGCACAGTCCCAGGATACGACCGATTCCTTTATTTGTCTTGCTCATCTTACTTTGCCTCCTTTACCTTGCGCTTGCTGACCGTCAGCAGAGCCAGAGACAGGATTTCCAGAACAGAAACGATCCCGATCGCAGCTTTCAGAGCGGTCTGCCACCACGGCGTGATCATAACGATGTAAGCTGACTCACTGATGCCATTGACAGCGCAGCTATGGCTTGCAGCATAGTGGAAATGCTTTGCCTGCTCCTTGACGCACTGTGCCAGATAACCGTCGTCGGTATCCTCAATCTGCTTCAGGATGCTCTGGGTAGCAATGCCTTCATTCAGGCAGTAGGTATCCGAACCGGCAGTCAGAGAAGTGGCGTAGTGGCTCATATAGCCGCTGGCGGCAGAGTCAGTGCCGTCGGTTTCCAGATGACCCCGGAAGCCCCACTCACCAAGGCAGACGTCCTTGTTCAAAGCGGCTTTGGAAGAAGCCCACTCGCAGCCAAGACGATTGAAGGACTGCATCAGAGACGTTGCATGGGCAACGCGGAGCGCACCCTCAAAGCCGCGCAAAGAACCTTCGCGGAAAGCCTGCTCGTTGAAGAATGTGGAAACACCGTGTCTGTCGAACTCCTGATCGTTGCCGGTGAAGTGCTTAACACCAGCCAAAACGCCCTTGGACTCCATACCTTCAACTTCAGGAATAGAAGCCAGATAGTTCATGATGCTGCACTCGGACATGTACTCATAATTACGTCCGCCAAAGGGAGTGCGGTGCAAATTGGCGCCGATGCACCAGACCTCCATCTGACCGCACCAGAGAGCCTCCTCGCCCATCAGCTCGCCGCGGCGCTGGTACAGGTCCTTGTTCCAAGTAGCTGTCAAAGTGCCTTTATTGGTGTAGCAGCAGGTCGAGAAGTTCTCGATACCATCGTATGCGTAAGGGAACTTGCCCATGCAGCCGTCAACGCCGTCGCCTACCGTGGTGGCGGGCAGAACGACCGAGGAAACTGCCTTTCGGCCGCTGGAGCAGGACAGCGTAGAAGCCATCTCTTCCAGCGTCATTTGGTTCAGATATTCATCCCACGTCGCATCGTCATCCCAGTCAACATCACGCATGTTGACCAGCGTAATGCCCTTGTTGTTGCCAAAGTCCTTGGTCACGTCTTCTGCACTGGGAGCATCGTCGGGCTTTACGTAGGCATCACCGCCGAGTTGCTGGATCATATCCTCCGTAGCTTCCACGGCGGTCTTTGCAACGGGATAAGTGCCCTGCCAATCCTGCCGGGACAGATAGGTGCCTGCGCCATCGACCCAATAGTTCAGATCACAGTCATCGAACCGGTTCGTAACCTCAACACCGGCACTGGATATACGGTAGCTGTCTTTATCCACTGCGTCCTGCGTCCAGTGATAGGTCTTATTTGCGTTGCCGGCTGCTTCATTGCCGTCGGCATCTACCATGTCGGTTGCACCCTTAGCAGCCAGAATGTTGTTCAGTGCATCATGAGCGTTGTCGCCGATGGCAAAGTAGTAATCACCGGCGCTCAGGATGTATCCCTTGGCGTTCACATAGTCGTAGCTTGCCAGCAGATAACGGTCGATGGTGACCTCGATCTGCTGGGACTGGCCGGGCTGGAGCAGGTCGGTTTTGGTGAAACCTGCCAGCTGCACAGCGGATTTTTCGACCTTGTTCTGCTTCTCGTAGTCGCCGTAGGGGGTCTGTGCGTACAACTCAACAACAGACTTGCCTGCCACACTGCCGGTGTTTTTCACGGTGACGGTTACGCGGTATTCATCGTTTACAGCGTCGTACTGCACGGAATCCAGCGTCTGCTCAAAGCTGGTGTAGGACAGGCCATAACCAAACGGATAGGTCACTTCATCCTGATAGACCCACTTGGCCGCACCATTGGAGGCACCATTGCTGCCGCCGGCATTGCCCTGACCGAGAATGGAATCCTCGTAGCGGGTCTCATAGTATTTGTAACCAATGTAGATATTCTCGGCCTGGAAGATCATATAGTTGGCATTTTCATCTTCGCCGATCTCTGCGCCGATGGCCGCAGCGTTCTCATACATCGGGGTCTCGGTGCCGGAGTTCACGCAGGAGGGGGCGGACAGAGAGCTGGCTGCGTAGGTGTCGACCAGATGGCCTGAGGGGTTGGTCTCGCCGGTCAAGATGCTGCTGACGCCGCGGAAGCCCTGAGATCCGACCGCGCCGATCAGCATGCAGGCGTCCACATTGTACTTGTCCAGCCACTCCAGCTCCATCTGGTAGGGAGAGTTGAGCAGAACAATAATCTTCTTGAAGCCTGCATTCTTTACCATTTCCAGCAGATCTTCTTCGTTCTGATGCAGGGCCAGAGAGCTGCGGCCATCGGTATCCACCATGTTCAGGTCGTTGCCCTCTGAAGCCTCGCGTGCAAATACAACGATAGCCACATCGTTATAGTCCTTAAAACTCTTCTGCAACTCTGGCGTGTAAAACTCTGCCGGTTCTTCTTGATCGACAGCGGAGCCATCCATCACACGCACCGGGAAGCCCAATCCGAAATCCATGACCTGTCCACGGCTGACGGTGCTCTTGCTGTAAGCGTCGAACATTGCCTGATTGACTTCAAAACCATCATCCAGCAATGCCTGACGCAGGTCTACCGCGTACTTCGTGCCGAAGTTCGGGCGGCTGCCTGCGGAAGAGCTCTTGTAAGCAGGGTCATACGAAGCATGGCCGAACAGCGTGACCTTGCGCTCGTTTGCGGCCAGCGGCAGAGCACTGCCCTTGTTTTTCAAAAGGACTGCGCCTTCCTTCATCTCATTGATATTTTGCTCAAAGGTTGCTTCGATGAGCTTGGCTTGATTCTCTTCATTGAACGCACCGAACTCACTCTTATAATAGATATTGTCGCCCGTACTGTCGCTCACGAGCTTGCTGCTCTGTACGCCGAGAGCCGTATTGATCGCGCCCACATAGTTGAACGCCACCGATGTGCCGAAGATAAGCACTGTCAACAAAAATGCGTTGACAGATGCAAATCCACGCCACAGGTTGGAACGCTGTGACTTTTTCATATTATCCTCCTATCGTTTGCAAAAAGCCGCTTGGCCTCCTTAATGTGTCAAAACCATAGCACATTCCGCTGCTTTTGTGGGCGTTTTGCACGCCAACCGTCGCTTTCTCAGCGCAAACGGTGCACGCCTTTGCTCTTTTCCACAACAAAACCCAGGATTTCTTTGTGCAGATTGTCAAAAAGAAAAACAGTCCATGAAACATGGACTGTTTTGCCATTCTTCCTATTTTATCGGGAAGAGGATTTTTAATGTAAAACAATTCTCCCGGGTACTGATCTCGGCGGCGCCACCGTATTTTTCAGCGGTATCATAGATGCTTTTGATACCGTAGCCATGGTAACGTCTGTCAGCCTTGGTGGTCTTGGGCAGCGTGCCACTTGCCTGAAAACCGCCGTCGTAGGTGTTTTCGATCCGAATCCACAAAAAGCCTTTTTGTCTCGCCACAAGCAGATGTATGAGCCTTTGCTCACTATCCGGCAGCTTTTCTACGCTTTCGATTGCATTGTCCAGCGCATTGCCGAACAGAGAGCAGAGATCCATCGTATCCATAAAATTCAGTGCCGCACCGTCCACCACGCAGGTCAGTGTAATGTCATGCCGCTGGCAGTACAGACTTTTGCTGGTCAAAATCGTGTCCAGCACCTCGTTGCCGGTCTTGTTCTGCGCTTCGTAGCTGCGAATTTCCTGCTCCATCGCATCAAGATAGTGAACCTTTTCCTCGGATGTTTCGCTGCGTAGCACTGCGATCTGGTGCTTGAGGTCGTGATACTTTTTGTTGATAAGGTCGATGCTGTCCTGTGCCGAACGGTATTGCGTATATTGCGCCTGCAGGACGTTTTGCAGTGCATCGCGTTCCTTTTTGCGGCGATACTCCACCAGCTGCATATGGTGCGCGAACAAAATTGCCATGCCGCCAAGATCTACCAGTGTGCGGATATTGTAAATTTCCGCTGTCATTTTGCCCGAGAAGGGCGTATCCGGACTGACATAGCTTAAATTGCTGGCTGCATAGACCGCTACACCAATGAACAGCGTGCTGAGAAATTCGTTTTTATGAATGTACAGGGGCGAGGCCGCATCATTATAGTTACGTTCCAACGCGAGCACAACGCCGTATACTGCTGCATAGACGACTGCCAGAATGCCTGTGCGCGCACCGGCCCCCAGCGAACTCTGCCGCCCGACGGCAAAGTAATAGATCTGCCATTCCAGCGAAGCCGCCAGCTCTCCCAAAATAAACGCACGAACACAATAATACCCCGCGCATCGGGCAGAAATATCAGCCTGCATCCGGATATATAAATACATGATAAGGATCGACACCGCAATGCAGGGCAAGAACCAGAACTGCGACACCTGCCCGGTCGCCTGCATAAAGACAGCAAGCAGCAGGAAAAACACAAGATGAATGGTATACTTCCGCCACCCTGCTGTTCGCTTCGGCAGGTAAAACAGATACAAAAGACAGGCCAGCCAATCTGCCAGCGCCGTATAGAAGCGGGGAATGTTGCCCAAAACCTCGTTTTGCATCAAATCGTTTCCCCCATATAATGATTGAGCGCCGCCCAAAAAGCCTTGCGCTTCGCACGGCTGATCTGTACGCGCTCACCATGAACGATGGCATCCTCGTCCTGAATCCCATCAACGTGCTCCAAATTGACGAGATACGCCTTGCTGCTGCGAAAGAAATTTTCCGGCGGCAGCTTTTGCTCAACATCGCGCATAGAACCGGTAGAATGAACCTCACCCTGTTTCGTATGGAATAATAGGTCATGGTTACAGATCTCCACGTAATAGATATCTGATGTATCGAGTTTTTGCACGCCGCCCTTACAGGGAACCGTGAGATAGCACTTTTGGCGGTGCTCCAGCAGCTCCCGCACACGGTTTATCCGCTGGCAGAAGGCATAATAGCTCAGCGGCTTTAAGATATAGTCAAGCGCTTGAACTGCATACCCCTTAATCGCATACTGCGGTGAATTGGTGATGAAGATGATGATCACCTCCGGATCAACACGGCGAATCTCCTCTGCTGCCGACATACCGTCCATGAAGGCCATCTCAATGTCCATTAAAATCAGGTCATAGTCACCTTTATAGTCCAGCGCGATCTCATCCCCATCTGAAAAATGTGTAATCTGAAAATGGCAATTTTTCTCCTGCTGGTATTGCTCCAGATACGAATCCAGCAACACCCGATCCTGCACGCTGTCCTCAACCACTGCAATATGATTCACGAAAATTCTCCTTTATGGAACAAATGCCTTTATCTATCGACTGTGCATTCGTTTGCCTTCTCACAGTTCCATCTAATAAGTATTCTACAAATTCTCTCTCCACTTTTCAACATTGTGCAGACCGAAGACATTTTCCTAGCCCTCTGTCAACGCTCAAATTACTTGATCCCCTATGATTTTTACGCAATTTTCACAAATTCAAATTGCATTTTCTCGTAAAGGTGCTATAATATGCTTAGTTGTTAAAAGATTAACAATGCCGGGCGCTTATGTCGGGCTATGGAGATTTATTTCAAAAAGGAGAATGCACTATGGCTAGATTCACATTACCGAGAGATCTGTATCATGGAAAGGGCTCCCTTGCTGAGCTGAAGAACCTGAAGGGCAAGAAGGCAATGATCTGTGTCGGCGGCGGTTCCATGAAGCGCTTTGGTTTCCTGCAGAGAGCAGAGGAATATCTGAAGGAAGCCGGCATGGAGGTGCAGCTTTACGAGGGCATCGAATCCGATCCTTCTGTAGAGACCGTTATGAAGGGTGCTGCGGCAATGCAGGCCTTTGAACCGGACTGGATTGTAGCCATCGGCGGCGGCTCTCCCATTGATGCTGCCAAGGCAATGTGGATCAAGTACGAGTATCCGGACTGCACCTTCGAGGATATGTGCAAGGTATTCGGTATCCCGGCGCTTCGCCGCAAGGCACACTTCTGTGCGGTTTCTTCAACCTCCGGCACAGCAACCGAGGTAACTGCCTTCTCCATCATTACCGACTATGCGAAGGGCATCAAGTATCCCATCGCCGACTTCGAGATCACACCGGATGTTGCTATCGTAGATCCGGATCTGGCTGAGACCATGCCGAAGAAGCTGGTGGCGCATACCGGTATGGATGCCATCACACATGCTGTTGAGGCTTATGTTTCTACCGCAAACTGTGATTTCACCGATCCTCTGGCCATCCATGCCATTGAAATGATCCAGAAGTCTCTCATCAAGTCCTACAACGGTGATATGGAAGCCCGTGATGCCATGCATAACGCACAGTGTCTTGCCGGCATGGCCTTCTCCAATGCACTGCTGGGCATCGTACACTCCATGGCCCACAAGACAGGTGCTGCCTTTGCCGACTACGGCGCACACATCATTCACGGTGCTGCCAACGCCATGTATCTTCCGAAGGTTATCGCCTACAACGCAAAGGATGAGACCGCAAAGAAGCGTTACGGTGTCATCGCCGATTACATGCATCTGGGCGGTGCAAACGATGACGAGAAGGTACAGCTCCTCATTGCCGAGCTCAGAAAGATGAACGACGAGCTGAACATCCCGCACTGCATCAAGAACTACGGACCGGATTCCTATCCGACAGAGCAGGGCTTCGTTCCCGAGGATGTATTCCTGGAGAGACTTCCGGAGATCGCAAAGAACGCCATTGCCGATGCCTGCACCGGCTCCAACCCTCGTATTCCGACACAGGAAGAGATGGAGAAGCTGTTGAAGGCTTGCTACTATGACACAGAGGTAGATTTCTAAGCGCGTTTCATCCCCTCAAAGTTCAGATCTGACAAATAGCCAATCCCCCGGGGCACCGTCCCCGGGGGATTTTTCGTTCTCTCACTCTCCCGCTGCAGCGGCATCCCTCGACGCCGGTTGACGCCGGCATTTCAGAGGAATAAAATAGCTCTGTTAATCGACATTCTATCACTTTACACAGAAACTGCAGGAGAAATACTATGGAGCAAAGTCAGACAATAAAGAAAAAAAGCAGCTCCCGGGATATGACCACCGGAAACATTGCAAAGGAAATTATGCTGTTTGCACTGCCGCTGATGTTCGGCAATATTTTCCAGATGCTGTACAACACCGTGGATTCGATCGTGGTGGGAAATTATGTCAGCACCGAAGCGCTGGCGGCAGTGGGTGCCACCACCATGATCGTGAACATGGCGGTTTTTTTCTTTAACGGCTTCTCCATCGGTGCCGGCGTCATTATCGGCCGCTACTTCGGCGGCAAGAATATGGAACGGCTTCACACCTCCGTGGAAACCACCATGGCAACCACCTTCATCTGCTGCGTGCTGTTCACCATTGTGGGCATTCTCGGCGTCCCCACGATGCTGCGCTTCATGTCCACACCGGACGACGTTATGAATGACGCCAGCATTTACCTCCGCACCTACTTCGCCGGTATCGCCGGTCTTCTGATTTACAACATCGGCTCCGGTATTCTCCGTGCGGTTGGCGATACCCGGCGCCCCCTGTATTTCCTGGTGCTGACGAGCATCATCAACATTGTTCTGGACCTGGTCTTCGTACTGGTCTTCCATCTGGGCATCTTCGGCGTGGCACTGGCCACCATCATTTCCCAGTTCGTCTCCGCCGCGCTGATCCTTCTGCTGCTCCTGCGCACCCATGACATCTACCGGCTGACCCTGCATGACTGCCGCATTGATTCCCAGATGCTCCGGATGATCCTGGCCGTGGGCCTGCCGGCAGGTATCCAGTCCGTCATTACTGCCTTTTCCAATGTCTTCGTCCAGGCTTATATCAACAGCTTCGGCTCTGCCTGCATGGCCGGCTGGGCAAGCTACAACAAGCTGGATCAGTTCATCATGCTCTTCATCCAGAGTATGGCGATGGCCGCCACAACCTTTGTTTCCCAGAACGTCGGTGCCGGAAAGCTGAAGCGTGCCAATGAAGGCACCGTGACATCCCTGATCCTCAGCGTCATCATGAATGCCGTCCTGGCACTTATTTTGTGGATCTTTGCGCCCGGTTCCGTCGGACTTTTCACCGCAGACACCGCCGTCATTGCCTTCGGCGTCCTGTTCCTCCGGCAAAATGTCTTCTTCCTGCTCTTCAATACCGTAAATCACGTTCTGGCGGGTGCTCTTCGCGGCCGCGGTGATTCCACCGGCCCCATGGTGATCATGATTCTGAGCTTTGTCGCAATCCGGCAGACCTACCTCTTCTTCATGACGCGCTTCATTGCGAATACACCGGCCTCGGTCGGCTTCGGCTATCCCGTCGGTTGGATGGCCTGCAGCATCATTGAACTGATCTACTTCGCCGTGCGCTGGAGCCGGAAGACCGCATGATACACAGTTAAACCAGCCTCGGCAAAAACAGGCTGGCCAGTCCCAGGAAGATAAAGAAGCCCAGCACATCCGTT
>CAVATZ010000062.1:0-12916 GCA_963591655.1 Clostridiales bacterium | reverse complement strand
TAAAGTCGGTCTGGGCTACCTCGGCATCTGCCTGTCGAACCCCTTTGCCTGGGGCCTGGCCATGCTGTATTGCGTGTTTATGGTATACAGGGTGCAGAAACGGGAAAACAGCAGTGGCGCTGAACATTAATTTCAGATACAATGAAGGGAGGTGGGTCGATCAGGGAGGGCGTGGCCCCTCGGAAAGGAACGAAAGCTTGCAGATCACAGAAAAGCTGTTGAAGCCGCTGCCGGAGGTACAGTATCTCAACACGGAAAACACGGACAGATATCGCTGCATCATGCGGATCTTTTATGAAAATACAGAGAAGCTGCACAGCTGGATGTACCAGGAGGAGGTTTTCGAAGCACTGCGGAATTTCCCGGAATTCAGAGACTATCGCTTGGAGCAGTGTCAGCAGGACTTAAACATGCTGGTGAACTGGCACAATCTCGAAACGCTGCAGGACACCCGGCATGTGAGTTCTCTGGAGGAGTTCCAGAGCAAACGCTATCGTTATCAGATGTCTCCCTACAGTGTGGAGATTGAACGTCTGGTGCTGCGTCTGGAAAACCTGCAGATTGAGGGCGGTTCACTGGAGCCTACCTTACTGGAACGAATCCGCAGGGCGTTGGAACGTTTTCCGGATATGGCAGAGGCTTCGGCGGCGGAGGCCTATGATTTCTGGGATGACCTGGAGCGGAATTTCACCAGACTCAACCAGAATTATCACGACTATATCCGGGATTTGAGCAGCGTTCGGGCCGAGGAAATGATGCATACCCGGGAGTTCCTGCTGTTTAAGGACAAGCTGGTGGAGTATCTCCGGAACTTTGTCACGACTCTGCAGCGCAACGTCGGCGTCATCGAGGAGCTGTTGGAGAACCTCAGTCCTGCGCTCTGCGATGCGGTGCTGGAGAAGGTCAATGCTTACGAGGTCGCCATTCCCCGGATGGAGGCTGTGGATCCCCGGGTCATCGCAGAAAACAACCGGGGGAAGCTCGAGAGCATCCGCCGCTGGTTTCAGACTGCGGAGGGAGAGGATAATGAAGCCGGGAAGCTGTTTGACGCCACCAACGACATTATCCGAAGGATCACCCGCTTTGCCATGGAGCTCAGCGAGAAAAGCGCCATGGGAGCGAATCGGCGGGAGGAGTACCGGAAGGCGGCGGAGCTGTTTCTGGCCTGCACGGAGCTTTCCGAGGCGCATCGCTTGAGTGCCTGTATTTTTGGTGTGGAAATGCCGCGTCATTTGCAGAGTGAACGGGAGCCGGAGAGCATGAGCATGAACTTGAGTGCTTATGAACTGACACCGGAGCAGAAGCAGCTGAAGTCCCGCTCGCGAAAGGGAACGGAGCGGAGCAACCGGAGCGCCATTGCGGATCACAGCGCGGAGAAAAAGGCGGTGCGTGAGCAGCTTTTGCAGGAGCAGCGTGAGCAGCAGGCGGCACTGCAGCGGCTGGAAAAGGATGGCTGTATTGACTTCGCTGACCTGCCTTGTTTGCCCCCGGCACTGCGGGACATTCTGCTGCGCTGGCTGTCGGATGCCCTGGAGGATCCGGAGAGATCCTCCCGCACAGAGACGGGACGCGGCTTTCAGCTGGAGCTTGGCGAGAGCGGGGAACGCTGTATTGTGCATTGTGAGGACGGAGATTTTGAGATGCCCAAGCTGCGCATTGTTTTTGAAGAGGAGAAGTGATGCAGGAAGAGCTGGAAGCACTGCTGTCAAAGCATTGGATTCTGAAATCAGAGGAGCGAGAGCTTTATTACCGGATCCGGGACAATTCCCAGGAGATCCGAAAGTTTGTGACGGAGCGTCTGGGCTGTCCCATGATTGAAAACCAGCTCCTTGTGAAGGTCGAACGGATTCCAGCGGTGCCGAAGCCCTTTATGGGAATTCAGGCATTCAAGAGCCCCCGGGAATATGCGTTTTTCTGTATGCTTCTCATGTTTTTGGAGGAGCATGCAGAGGATCAGTTTATCCTATCTCAGCTGACGGAATTCATTGCCGGAAATCTGCCGGGCGGCGGTGTGGACTGGACCTCCTACCGAGAGCGGAAGAGTCTGGTGCGGGTGCTTCAGTACGCGGAAGAGCAGGGCATTCTAAAGCGGACGGATGGTTCTGAGGATGGTTTTGTGGAGGCACAGAGGGATGTGCTGTATGAGAATACGGGCGTTTCCATGTACTACATGCGGAGCTTCTCGGAGGATATTATGAATTATACCGGCATAGAGGATTTTCTGAATTCCGGCTGGTATGAGGTGGACGAGGATAAGGGCCTGGTGCGGCGGCACCGGGTCTATCGTCGTCTTTTGTTTTCTCCCGGATTGTATCGCGCTGAGGGCGCTGAGGGGGATTATGAGTACCTGAAAAATCAGGGCGCCCGGATGCGGGAGGAGTTCAGCCGGCTGCTGGACCTGCGACTAGAGATTTCCAAGGGCGGCGGCATGCTGCTGCGCGGGGAAAACAGCAATTTGGGTGACAGTTTCCCCGGATCCAATACCATGTCGGATATCCTGCTGCTCTGTCTTGCCGGGATACAGCAGCGTATCCGGGACGGTGTCTGGAAGACGGATGTCCGGGACAACGTATGGCTGGAGGAGCCGGAGCTGGATGCACTGCTTCGGGAAGTGCGGGAAAAGAACCTGAAATACTTTTCCAAGCAGTATCGGGAGCAGCCGGAGGGAGATTTTCTGCGGGAGGTGAAGGAGCAGCTTCTGTTCTGGACCTTCCTTTCCCGGGATGCGGACAGCGGAAGACTGCGTCTTGAACCGTTGTGTGCGAAGCTGGCAGGTCAGTACGGAGAATAAGGGAGAGCGCTATGGGACAGAACAGATGGCATGCAAACAAGCTGGGACTCATCAATTTTTGGTATTATGACGAGCAGGAATTCTGCTTTGCAAAGGGAAGACTTTTGCTCCGGGGCTCCAATGGTTCGGGAAAGTCCGTGACCATGCAGAGCGCAGTGCCGCTGCTGTTGGACGGCAATGCCAATCCGGAGCGGCTAGATCCCTTTGGCTCCCGGGACCGGAAAATGGCGGGGTATCTGCTGGAGGAAGGAGACGGCCGGGACGAGCGTACCGGCTACCTCTATATGGAGTTCAAGCGGGAAGGCAGTGAATCTTATCTCACCATCGGTATGGGCATTCGGGCCCGTCGGGGAAAGCCCCTGGACAAGTGGTATTTCGGTATTCTGGACGGACGTCGGATCGGCAGGGATTTTTCCCTCTACCGGAACAGCGGGGAGAAGCTGACATTATCCCGAAAGGAGTTGGAAAATCGTCTGGCAGAGGGCGGTCGGGTCTACGAGCGACAGGCAGAATATATCGAGTTTGTGAACCAGCAGCTTTTTGGTTTCGCCACGACGGATGCCTACCGGGAAATGCTGGACCTTCTGATTCAGCTCAGAACGCCGAAGCTTTCCCGGGATTTTAAGCCCTCGGTCATCAATGATATTCTGAGCTCGGCGCTTCAGGGGCTTTCGGAGGAGGACCTTCGGCCCATGACGGAGGCCATTGAAAATATGGACTCCCTTCGGCTCCAGCTGGAAACCAAGGAGGCAGCCCGGAAAGCAGCAGAACGCATTGCCAATGTTTTCGGCCGATACAACCGGAGCATGCTTTATGAAAAGGCTGCCGCGGCTGATCGGGCAGAAAAGAAGCTGAAGGAAAACGAGCAGCAGCAGGCTGCAGAGCAGAACCGGCTCACGGAAGCAGAGCAGCGTCTGGCAGCGCTCACCGCCGAGCTGGCGGCATTGTCTTCGCAGAAGGCGGCCATGGAGCAGGAGCGGGAGGAACTGGGCAAGAGCGATGCCTATCAACTGAAGCAGGAGGAACAGCACCTTGTCGAGCGCCTTCGGGAGCTGACGGCGCAGCTTTCCGCAAAAGAAGTCCAGATCGATAAGAAGCAGGACAATGTCCGCACCTGTACGGAGCAGATTCGCCGCATCGAAGAGAAGCGGGCGGAAAAACGGCAGGAAATGGATACGTGCCTGGAGCGTATGGGAGAGGAAGCGGATACCATGTCCTATCAGGGTCAGAGCTTCCTGGCGGATGAGCTCCTGAAGGCACTGGAAGAAAGCTTTGGCTTTCATGCCTATGAGGCTGAATTTCAGAAGACGAAGCAGGGCATTCAGGAGGGACTTACGGTACAGCGTCGTCTGGCAGTCGGCGAGGAGAAGCTGCGGGGCAAGCGGGATGAGCTGGCGGAGCAGCAGGACCTGGTGGACCGGGCAGAGCGCAGTCTGCGGGAAAAGGAAGCGGCACTTACGGAGGCAGAGAGCAGCTGGAAGGAGGTACTCTATCTTTGGCACGGGCAGAATCAGGAGCTGAAGCTGCCCGAGGCAGTGCTGCAGTCCCTTTGTCATTTTGCAGATGAATATGACGGTGAGGCGGACTATCAGCAGGCAAAGCAGCCGGTGGATGTGCTGCTGCAGGACCTTCGGCTGCGGCTGAAGCAGGAGATTGAGGATCGTCGGGCGGAGAGCAGACGGCTTTCTGAGGAACGGACGGAATGCGAGGAGGAGCTTCAGCAGTGGGAAAATGCCCGGGAGCCGGAGCCGGAGCGGAGTCCGGCGGTGCTGGAAAACCGCCGCAGACTCACGAAGCGGGGCATTCCCTATCATGAATTTTATAAGACACTGGAATTTGCGGAGTCCCTGGATGAAGAGAGCCGGAACCGCATCGAGGAAGCCATGCTGGAAATGGGACTCCTGGATGCCCTGGTGATCGAAGAAAGCTATCGGCAGGCTGTGCTGCAGATGGATCCGGGTGCCTGCGACCGCTATATTTTTGTTCGGGAAAATGCCGGGAAGAGCAGCGGAAAAACCGCACTGGAAACACTGGAGCTGAATGACAGTGTGAATACTGTATTCCTGAATATGGAGATGACGGATATCCTAAGACACATTTCTATAGAAGGAAACGGGGAAACCGTCATTTCTGCAGACGGCACCTGGCGCAACGGTCTTCTGGCCGGTACCATCAGCGGAGAGTATCAGGCCGGCTTCATCGGCACCAAGGCGCGGGAGCGAAACCGGGCGGAGAAGATCCGGGTACTGCAGGAGCATATCACAGAGCTGACGCAGCAATTGGATGTTCTGGCAGCGGAGATAGAGAATTTCCGGGGCAGAATGTCACTTCTGGAGGCAGAATATGCCGGATTCCCGAAGGAAAAGCCTCTCCGGGATGCCCAGAGGGCCTGCGAGGAAGCAGAAAAGCTGCTTTCTGTGCAGAAAGCGCTGCAGAGGCAGACCGATGAGGCGGTGCATGCCTTGATTCAGTCCTTGCAGGAGGATCGAACCCAGGCAGCCAAGCGGGCCGAAAAGCTGTATCTCCATAACAGTCTGGAAAGCTTTGAAAATGCGGCGGCAGCGGCTGCGGATTACCAGAGTGATCTGCATACCCTGAAGCTGACTCATGCCTCATATCTGGACCAGACGGCAGCTCTGGGGCAGCAGCAGGCTCAGAGGGAGATGCTGGAGGAGGATCTGGATCAGTTGCGCTATGACCGGGGACGGGTTGAGCAGGAAAAACGGAAAGCAGAGGACAGAAAGCTGTCCATTGAGAAGCAGCTAGCGTTAACGGATTATGTTGCCATTCAGGATCGATTGGAGCATTGTATACAATGGCTTTCCGATTACGATCGCCGACGGGGCAGCTGCGAGAAGGAGCGGGGCAATAAGGAAGCAGAGTGTCGGAATGCAGAGGAGAAGCTGGCAGTTCTTTCTGAGGAGAACAAGCGCCTCGCAGAAGAGCAGCAATTTGCGGCAGAGGTGTATCTTGCGGAGTATCAGCTGGGCTATGTCTTTCCTGCGGAGGAGGCCCGCGGGCCCCGGGAAACCGTCATTGCCCTGAAGAAACAGGGTGAGGAATCTCTGGAGCAGCTGCAGACCCGGGTGCAGCAGGTTTATTTTGAGAACAGCAGCTATCTGATTGACTATCAGATCAGTGCGCTGGAGCAGTTCGGAGAATTGGGAAAGCAGAAGCCTGCGAGCAGCAGCTGGTCCTTCCCGGTGCAGCGTCTGGACTATCAGGCCCGTTATCATGGGGAGAAGATTCCGTTCCAGCGCCTCAGCGGGATATTGGATGAGGAGCTGGAGGAGCTGCGGCAGCTGATCCGTCAGAACGACCGCGAGCTCTTTGAGGATATTCTGTCCAATACCATGAGCCGGAAGATTCGCAGCCGCATCAACAGTGCCCAGAGCTGGGTGGAGAATATGAACCGGCAGATGGAGAGTATGAATACCTCCAGCGGCTTAAAGCTCCGACTTCGCTGGCGCAGCAAGACCGCAGAAAGCGAATCTCAGCTGGACACAGCGGAGCTGGTGGAGCTTTTGCGGAAGGACTATCGGTCCATGCGGGAGGAGGAAGCCAACCGCCTGAGTCAGCATTTCCGCTCCAAGGTGGAGGAATCCCGGCGCATTGCGGAGGACAGCGGCGGCACGGCTTCCTTCTATCAGGTGATGCAGGATGCGCTGGATTATCGCAAGTGGTTTGAGTTCCAGCTTTTCTGTGAGAAGCCGGGAGAACGGCAGAGGGAGCTGACCAATTCGGTTTTCGGCACCTTCTCCGGCGGTGAGAAGGCCATGTCCATGTATGTGCCGTTGTTCTCAGCGGTCACGGCCAAGTATCATGGTGCTCGTTCCGATGCGCCGCAGATCGTTTCATTGGATGAGGCCTTTGCCGGTGTCGACAGTCGGAATATCCGGGATATGTTCCGGCTGATGCGGGAGTTCGGATTCGACTTCATTATCAACTCCCAGGTGCTCTGGGGCGATGCGGATACCCTGGATGCGCTGTCGATCTACGAGCTGCTGCGGCCCAACAATGCGAAATTTGTGACGGTGCTGTCCTTCCTCTGGAACGGCAGGACCCGCAGTCTTCTGCAGGATGAGAAGGCAATGGAGGAGGAGAGTCGAAAGCTGGATGAAGGATGAATTACGGAAGGCAAGCCTCGAATATTTTCGCAGCATGCCGATTTTCTGTCGTCTGCTGAAGGGCTTCTGTGATAAGTATCGTTCCTACGGCGATTTTCGGGGCAGTGTACAGCTTTCACTGCGAAATGAGGAAGAACGGGAGGCGCTGGAGGGCTTTTTCGGCCGCAGCTTCCGGAATCAGAAAAGCGCATCCGTCTCGGCGCAGGCCTTTCGGAAAGCGCTGCTGGAGACCCGGTTTGCAGCGGTTTCTCCGGAGGACCTGCTGGTCGCCTTCAACGGCGCACCCCTTCTTGGAAAACGGGAGGTAGAGCTCCAGCACAGAGAGATGGTACGGAATTGCTGGCAGAGGGCCATTGCGGGCCAGGAAAGAACCGCAGCTCATTGTCCGACAGCCGGTGTGCTGCTTCGGTCTCTCAGGGAAATGTCTTCGGCAGAGACTGCGGACGCTTCTTTGAAAGCGCTGACAGCGCTGATGCATCAGATGATGAGCGGGCAGCAGGAGGCATCGGAGGAGGCGCTCATGGATGCCCTTGACCGACAGCTGGAATTTCTCACGCGAGCTTTAGACTTGCTGACGGACTTGCGGCAGCAATCACATTATCAATATCTTCCGGTGTTTGCAGCCTCGCTCACGGGTGATCCCCATGCCCTGGATCCGGGCAGCGAAAAAGCGCATTTGTTCGCACTCCTCTTACAGTGGCGTCAGTCCCTGGAGGAGACCTCGGAGGTGTCTGTGGAAGCGGCGTCCCTCAAACGTCAGGCCCTCTATCTTTCTGCAGGCATTCTAATGGATGATGTATCCAACTATGCCATGCTCTGCGGCGTGGAAGCAGACGTGGCGGAGGGAAAGCGACACGATGGCATGACCGGCTTTGCCGCAGCGGGAGAGCCGGTGAATGTGCCGCTTTCTGTACTGGCCAAATGGCAGCATATCCATTGTCAGGACAATACTCTGTGGATTGTGGAGAACCCGGTGGTTTATGCTGTACTCGCGGAGCATTGGAAGCTGCGTTCCTTGATGTGCATGAACGGACAGCCGCGGCTCAGTGCCTGGCTGATTCTTCGGCTGCTGAAGAAGGATGGGATACGGGTTTATTATGCCGGTGACTTTGATCCGGAGGGACTTTGCATTGCAGAGCGGGTGCAGCAGAGCCTGACGCCGGAGCAGTTTTCCCTCTGGCATATGACGGAGGATGATTATACCCGGGCCATTTCACAAAAACCAGTTGAGGACCGGCGGCTGAAGATGCTGGACAGGCTGCAGGATCCTCTGCTGCAGAAAACAGCGGCGGCAATCCGACGGAAGGGATTTGCCGGATACCAGGAAAACATACTATCCTTATACTTGGCGGATTAGGACGGAAAACGAAGAGCAGAATCAAACAGAGAGCGGGCAGCGTCTGAAGACGCTGCCCGCTCTCTGTTTAGAATAGGAAGACAATTACTATATTGTTTGGATTTTCAGCATAGCTGCATGTCGTTTATTTCAGTGCTTCGCCATGGAGCGCTGCACGAACTTCACGAGCTCGACCACCGGGATCACACAGAAGGCCAGGGCCAGGGCGATGCCGTACTCAGGCCAGCTTACCGGCGTGAAGCCGAAGAGATCGGCGATGAAGGGAATCTCCAGCACCAGCGTCACCATTGCCAGGGCACCAATCATGGCAGCCCAGAGCACCTTGTTCTGAGACGTCAGCCGGAACACGCTGCCGCGAACGGAACGCATGTTGAAGCTGTGGAAGATCTCGCACATGTTCATGGTCAGGAAGGCCATGGTCATGCCGTCCGGTGAAACGCCCTTCGGCATTTCGAAGTGACCGATTTCCATGCAGTGACCGATGATGTAGGAGATCAGGGTCAGGGCAGTGATCAGCGCACCCTGATAAAGGATATCCCAGGCCATGCCGCCGGCAAAAATGGAATCCTTGGAATCTCTGGGCGGGCGATCCATGATGTCGCTTTCGCCCCGCTCCATGCCGAGCGCCAGTGCCGGGAAGCAGTCGGTGATCAGGTTGATGAAGAGAAGATGCACCGGCTCCAGCAGTGTGAAGCCCAGAATGGTGGAGAAGAACACACCCATCACCTCGCTCATGTTGGAGGAGAGGAGGAACTGGATGGACTTCCGGATGTTGTCATAGATCCGGCGTCCCTCATCCACGGCGTTCACGATGGTGGCGAAGTTGTCGTCGGCAAGGATCATATCCGCTACGTTCTTGGTTACGTCGGTTCCCGTGATGCCCATGCCGATACCGATGTCGGCGGACTTGATGGAGGGCGCGTCGTTAACGCCGTCACCGGTCATGGCCGTGATGGCACCGCGCTTTTTCCAGGCCTGCACGATGCGTACCTTGTGCTCCGGCTGTACCCGGGCATAAACGGAGTAGTTGGCAATGCACTTGTCCAGATCTTCATCGGACAGCTGATCCAGCTCGGCACCGGTGATGGCCTGGGAAGCATCCGTGACGATGCCCAGCTGCTTGGCGATGGCCACAGCCGTATCCTTGTGGTCGCCGGTGATCATAACCGGGCGGATGCCGGCACGACGGCACTCCTCAATGGCGGGCTTCACCTCCTCACGCACCGGGTCGATCATGCCGGTGAGGCCGATGTAGCAGAGATCCTGCTCCAGTGCCTCCGGGGTAATGTCTTCGGGCTTAGCGTCATAGACACGCTCGGCTGCGCAGAGCACGCGAAGTGCCTGATCGGCCATGCCCTTGTTTTCGGCAGCGATGGACTTCTGCTTTTCCTCGGTCATGGGCAGTACCTTGCCATCCTCGAGGTAATGGCTGCAGCGGGACAGCACCACATCCGGCGCACCCTTGGTGAACTGAATGAAGCTGCCGTCGTTCCGGGCGTGGATGGTGGACATCATTTTCCGGGAAGAATCAAAAGGCGCTTCTGCCACACGGGGCATCGTCTTCTCCAGCTCATGCTTCGGGAGACCGGCATTGGCTGCGAAGGCCACCAGCGCGGCCTCGGTGGGCTCGCCTTCTGCCTTGCCCTGCTCGTTCAGATAGGCATCGGAGCAGAGGGCCATGGCAGTGGCCAGCTCGGAAGTGTTGCCGGTGTTCTGTACCACCGTCATACGGTTCTGGGTCAGGGTTCCGGTCTTATCGGAGCAGATGACCTGTGTACAGCCCAGGGTTTCCACCGCAGTCAGACGACGGATCACGGCATTGGCCTTGGACATCTTGGTGACACCGATGGACAGCACCACGGTCACGACGGTGGCGAGACCCTCCGGGATAGCGGCTACGGCCAGGGAAACGGCGATCATGAAGGTATTCAGTACTGCAGTCAGACTGAATTCGCCGCCCATGAAGAGGTTGAAGGCGAAGATGAACACGCAGATGATGAGCACCAGATAGGACAGCTTCTTGCCCAGCTCATTCAGCTTCTGCTGCAGCGGCGTCTCCTCCTGCTGGGTCTCGTTCAGGGCAGTAGCGATCTTGCCCATTTCTGTCTGCATCCCGGTTTCCGTGATGACGGCAGTGCCGCGGCCGTATACCACAGTGGAGCCCATATAAACCATGTTCTTCCGGTCACCCAGAGGAATGTCCTTGGCATCGCCCTTCAGGTGAAGAATATCGATGAGCTTGTTGACGGGGACGCTCTCACCGGTGAGGGCAGCCTCCTCCAGCTTCAGGGAATTGGCGGTCAGGAGACGGCCGTCTGCCGGCACCGAATCACCGGCCTCCAGCACCACGATGTCGCCGGGCACCAGACTGGTGCTGGGAACGGTGCAGTTCTGGCCGTTGCGGATGACCTTGCAGCTGGGCTGGGTCATGCTCTGGAGCGCCTCAATGGCTTCCTCGGCCTTGCTTTCCTGAATCACGCCCAGAATGGCGTTCAGCAGTACCACCACGATAATGATGAATACCTCAGCCATGCTCTCACCGCTGATATAGTTGGTGACCGCAGAAACCGCTGCGGCAATCATCAGCATGATAAGCATCGGATCCTTGAGCGCCTCCAGGAAGCGCTGGAGATTGGAAATTTTCTCCGCTTCCTTCAAACGGTTTTCACCGTATTTCTGCAGCCGCTCTGCGGCTTCTGCATCGCTGAGGCCCTCCGTACGGCTTTCGGCCTCCGCCAGTGCCTCCTCCGGCGATTCCAGATAATACTTTCTGTTTTCGTCCATGCTTTTCTCCTCCTGCATTGATGTGCGGATCCGAACAAAAAAAAGAGACCCCGCACACTTGACCGGCGGCCCTGCCGCCGTTGACAAAATGTGTTGAGTCTCATTCTGGTTAGATAGTCCGGGCCGAAGCCGTATTGACGGAACTACCGCACATATCCTGTGGAATTACTCCCTCAAAACCTAAGTTTTATTCGCCCACTAGGATAGCATAAAAAATCCGGAACCGCAAGCTGTCTATGCGCTGAAATACGCTGCCAGCATTTCCTGAATCCGGGCAAAAAGCGCTGCGGCAGAGTGGCGGCGGGAGCTGGCGCATTCCTGGGCCTGGCGGCCGCAGAGGAGACAGCTCCGGTAGCGGGGACGGGAAAGCTTGCGGCCGTCGGTGCCGATGATGTCAATGTCGAAGAGCCGTCCTAAGGGGTGGGTCTCCTCAATCTGGCTCATCACGTCCTTCAGCACCTGGGCATCGGCGGTGACCGACAGCATCAGCTCATCGCCGGTCTTCTCATGGATTTCATGGCGTGCAGCAATCTGCCAGTCGGGGTGTGCGGCCAGCGCCTTCATGATTTCTGTCGTACCCGCATCGAAGGCCCGGCGGATCAGCGCATCCGTTTTGACGGGGCCCGGGATATTCATGCAGAAGGAAATGAGGGGACAGTCGTGGCTTTGCAGCAGCTGCTCCTGCAGCTGCACCCGCCGGTCACGGCAGAACATCATATCCTGAATGCTGACGGTTTCCTGCTCAGTGGAGCTTGTATTCATTTTTTTCATCCTTTCCGATTATATCTTTTCTTTGCTTTACAGTAGCACGATACAGCCGCTATCGCAAGCTATGCCCGAAATGCTTATATAAACCAAAATGCAACATGATGCAAAAATTGGTGAAAATTCGGATTTTTTTGTTGACTTTTTCGGGATCGGATACTATCATGTCGGCAAAAGCAAGGACCTGCGGCGTCGAAGGGGAAAGAGGCCAGCGGGAGAGAGGGGGAGGAATATGCGTATCAATTTCAGAACACCGTGTTTTCAGAGACGGCTGTCCTTTGCTGTGTTACTGCTGCTCCTCTCTGTTTTTCTGCTGACGGCATTTTGCTCCGGGGATCGTGTGTCTGCTTCGACGGACGTTGTTCGCACAAGCAGCGAAGCCCAGCTGACAGCCGGCTCCACAGATGCTCTGCCGGAGACAGATAACCGACAGATTTTCTCTGCGGTGCATGGCGGCGTAAGCAGCTTTGCCAAGCTGGTATGCAGCAATGTAGGCGGCGGTCAGAATCGCCTCAGCGGCAGAACCACGCGGGTGCTTTTCGGCTTTTTCATGTTCGCATTCTGCATTGAAAGTGCAGGACTTATGCTGTCCCTTTCCGGAGACAGTCTTTATTTCACACCCTCTTCTCAGGATATCTCTGAGAAAATTTCCAGCTTCAGACTGAACAATTAAATACTTCGCGCTACCGATAGCCTGATCCGATTCTGCAGATTAGGAGTGCTTTTTGTACTCTTTTCTGTGGTCCGACCCTTAATTAAGTGTCAGCGGACGGGCTTCTTTTCGTACCCAAATTTCGCAAGAACCATTCTAGGGGATTTCTCTGCGGTTTATTCCGCATGGAAATAGATACACTTTATTAACCACGTTTCTAAGGAGGAAAAGTATGAGTGGTATGAGCTTCTTATGGGAGGGGCTGCTTTCCGTCACCTGGCAGGAAATCGTCATGTATGTGGTGGGTATCCTGCTGATTTATCTGGCCATCAAGAAGGAGTATGAGCCGTCGCTTCTGCTGCCGATGGGACTCGGTGCGATCTTGGTGAATCTGCCCGGCTCCAGCGCCATCAATCAGGTCATGAGCGGCGTGGGCGAGA
>CAVATZ010000061.1:6067-13477 GCA_963591655.1 Clostridiales bacterium | reverse complement strand
GGCTCCTTTTTGTATGCCCGGTGAAGGCCCGCCTTGCGGCAATCTGCAGCCCGAATTCCCCAAAGCTTGAAAAAAACACATGATTCCGCTATAATTGTGGGATTGAAACTATTAAAAACCCGGCAGATTGTGCCCTTTGGTGGGAGAAACAGACAAGTGTCGGTGGAAAGAAGTGAGAAAATGGAGAAAAAACCGTTTTACATGACAACTGCGATTGCCTATGCTTCCGGCAAGCCGCATATCGGAAATACCTATGAGATCGTGCTGGCAGACGCCATTGCCCGCTACAAGCGTTTCGAGGGCTATGATGTACGCTTCCAGACCGGAACCGATGAGCACGGACAGAAGATCGAGGAGAAGGCAGAGGCAGCCGGTGTGACACCGAAGGCCTATGTGGATAAGGTTGCCGGTGAGATCAAGACCATCTGGGATCTCATGAATACCTCCTATGACAAGTTCATCCGCACCACCGATGCAGACCATGAGCGCCAGGTACAGAAGATGTTCAAGAAGATGTACGACAAGGGCGACATCTATAAGGGTGCTTACGAGGGCTGGTATTGTACGCCCTGTGAGTCCTTCTGGACAGAGTCCCAGCTTGTGGACGGCAAGTGCCCGGACTGCGGACGCGCGGTGGAAAAGGCTCAGGAGGAGGCTTACTTCTTCAGAATGTCCAAGTATGCCGATCGCCTGATGCAGCACATTGAGGAGCACCCTGAGTTCATTCAGCCGGTATCCCGGAAAAATGAGATGGTAAACAACTTCCTGAAGCCGGGTCTTCAGGACCTTTGCGTGTCCAGAACCTCATTCAAGTGGGGCATTCCCGTGGACTTCGATCCGAAGCACGTGGTCTATGTATGGCTGGACGCCCTGACCAACTATATCACCGGCCTCGGCTATGACGCAGACGGCAGCTCTGACGAGATGTTCGGCAAGTACTGGCCCTGCGACCTGCATCTCATCGGCAAAGACATTATCCGCTTCCATACGCTCTACTGGCCCATCTTCCTGATGAGCCTTGACCTCCCCCTGCCGAAGCAGGTATTCGGTCATCCCTGGCTCCTCACCGCTGCCGGCAAGTCGGAGGAGGGCGTAAAGATGTCCAAGTCCCGCGGCAATGTCATCTACGCGGATGACCTGGTGCGTCTCTTCGGTGTGGATGCCGTGCGCTTCTTCGTGATCCATGAGATGCCCTTCGAGAACGACGGCGTCATCTCCTGGGAGCTGATGGTGGAGCGCTACAATTCCATGCTCGCCAACATTCTCGGCAACCTGGTGAAGAGAACCGTTTCCATGAGCAACAAGTACTTCGGCGGCATTGTGACAGATGCGGGTGTTGCCGAGGCGGTGGATGAGGACCTGAAGGCCACCGTGCTGAAGAATGTGACGCTGTGCACAGAGAAGATGGATGCGCTGCGGGTGGCTGACGCCCTGACCGCGGTATTCGAGATCTTCCGCCGCTCCAATAAGTATATCGACGAGACAGAGCCCTGGGTACTGGCCAAGAGCGAGGAGAAGCTGCCCCGTCTGCAGACTGTGATGTACAACCTGACCGAGGCCATCGTCATTGGTGCATCCCTGCTGGAGAGCTTCATGCCGGAGACCACAGAGAAGATCCTGAAGGAGCTGAACACCGAGGCCCGTCCCCTGGAGAAGATGGATACCTTCGGCCTGTACCCCTCAGGCAACAAGGTGGCAGAGGCACCGGAGACCCTCTTCGACCGCAAGAAGCTGGAGGATGTGCTGCAGGAGGTTGCGGTGATTGAGGAGAAGCAGAGAGCCGCAGTACAGGCGGCTGCACCGGCAGAGGCTGCAGAGGAGAAGACGGAGGCAGCAGAAGAGGATGATATGCCCTCCGCACTGGACGAGAACGGCGACGTGGCTGCGGACAAGAAGCCCGTTACCGTGGAGGAGAAGCCGGAAATCAGCTACGACGACTTTGACAAGCTGCAGTTCCGCGTGGGCAAGATCCTGCATGCAGAGGAAGTGAAGAAGTCCAAGAAGCTGCTGCGCTTCCAGGTGCAGATCGGCACCGAGGTGCGTCAGATCCTGTCCGGCATCAAGTCCAGCTATAAGCCGGAGGACCTGGTGGGCAAGCGCGTGATGGTGCTGACCAATCTGAAGCCGAGAGAGATCTGCGGCTTCACCTCACAGGGCATGATCCTGTCTGCAGAGGATGCAGAGGGCAAGCTGGCTGTGATGACCCCGGCAAAGGCAATGCCTGCCGGCGCTGAGATCTGCTAAGGGTCTGCCTATGGCTACCTACCGGAGCAGCAGAGGCCGCAGAAGAGCCCCTGGGCTGTCAGCTTCTGTCCTGAAGCTGATCGCCCTGCTGGCGATGACGCTGGATCACTTTGCTTTGATTATCATACGGAATGGCAAGCTTTACGGATATTCCCTGGAGTACTATCAAATGGCCATTGCCACGGAGGAAGGACAACGCTGGCTGCGCCTGTACGGAATTCTGCGCCTTGTGGGCAGGATTGCGTGGCCGATTTTTGCCTTCCTCCTGGTGGAGGGCTTCCTGCATACCTCGGATCTCTGGCGGTACTTCCGCCGGGTGCTGCTGATGGCCGTTGCAGCACAGATTCCCTTCGATCTGGCGGTATACAATGAGCTTTTGAACTTCTCCCTGATGAACGTGGGCTTCACCCTGGCCCTGGGACTTCTGATGCTCTATGGCATGGACCGGCAGAAAAGCGGTGCGGGGCAGGTAGGCATTGCCCTGATCTGCAGTGCTGCCGCGGAATTCCTTCATCTGGATTACGGGGCCCTGGGCCTTCTCACCATCGCCTGTCTGTACTTCTTCCGCCGGGAGCGGGTGCTGCGGCTGGGCGGCGCCGCCATACTGGCAGGCCTCGACTCTGTCGACAGCTATTGTCTGGGTGCGCTGGCCTTTCTGCCCATCCTCTTCTATAACGGCGAACGGGGAAGCTTCCGCAGCAGGTGGTTCTTCTATGCCTATTATCCTCTCCATCTTCTCGTCATGTATCTCCTCATTTACTTAGGTTCCTATTTATGATGGCAAAAGAAAGCATTTTTGATACCCATACCCATTTGAATGCACCGGAATTTCATGCGGATCGGACGCAGCTTCTTCGGCAGCTGGCGGAGGAGGGCATTGCTGCTTATACCGAAATCGGCTTTGATCTGGAGAGCTCCCGGGAAGCAGCGGCGCAGGCAGAAGCCTCGGCATCGAAGGCATTGTCCTGCCGGCATGCTGCGGAGGATAATGTCTTCGGCGCAGCTTCTCCGGCTATCCGAAACGGTGACGTGCCCCGCATTTATGCGGCGGTGGGCTTCCACCCGGATCACGTGGCAGAGCTGACAGAGGAGGCGCTGGCGGCGCTGCGGCAGCTCGCGAAAAAGCCGGGCGTGGTGGCTGTCGGAGAGATCGGTCTGGATTATTATTACATGGATCACCGCAGTGAGGCGGAGAAGCAGGAGGCGCTGGAAGCGAAGGCCAAGCTGCCGGAGCTTTCGCCGGAAATCTGCGGAAAAAAGGAATACAAGCGCCTGAAGCGGCTGGCAGAATCGGTGGACTTCACCTATGATCCGGAGCCTGCGGTGCAGCAGGAGGCCTTTGTGCGGCAGCTGCGGCTGGCCCGGGAGCTGGGAATGCCCATCAACGTGCATTCCCGGGATGCGGCCCTCGATACCTATACGATCATCGAACAGGAAAAGGGCTATCAGGAGGGCGGTATCATTCACTGCTTTTCCTATTCCGCGGAAATGGCCCTGCGCTTCGTGAAGCTGGGGCTCTGCATCGGCATCGGCGGTGTGCTGACCTTCCCCAACGGACGGAAGCTGCGGGAGGTGGCCGAGGCGGTGCCGCTGGAAAGCATTGTCCTGGAAACGGACGCGCCCTATATGGCACCGGTGCCCTTCCGGGGGCAGCGGAACGATCCGGGAAAGCTGCAGTATGTGGCGCCGGTTCTGGCGGAGATCAAGGGAATTTCGACAGAAGAGCTGATCCGCGTGACAAGAGAAAACGCCATGCGGGTGTATCGAATTAAAGAAATGTAAAAAAATACCCTCGGGCAGCTCCACCCAGGAATTCCCGCGGCACATGAGAGAATCCTCTTAGTGCTGCTATGTTCCCATCCTGACACGGTTCGTGGCCACCCATTGCGCGGGGCCCAAGCTTCAGTGCTGCCCGAAGGTAAGGAGAGTATACATGATATTTTTCGGAAATGCAAGCTTCAAGGCGGGCAGACGGAGGAGGCAGAGGATATGAGCTTTTCAACACTGATCTTTATTGCGGCCTTTCTGCCGCTTTTTCTCTTCTTCTACTTCCTGGTGCCGGGCATCCGGAACAAAAACCGCGTTCTCCTGCTGTTTTCCCTGATTTTCTACAGCTTCGCCGGTCTGGGCTGCCTTCTGCTGCTCCTGGCCCTGGGCGTACTGAGCTGGTACATCGGCGGACAGATCGAAAAGGCGATGGCAGAGGAGGAAGCGGTACTGTTGCCGGGAAAGGACGGGGAGCTTCCCGAAAAGAAGAAGCCCGGCAGGAGGGCCCGGCGCTGGCTGCAGGGCGGCATTGCCCTGCTCCTGCTGGTGCTGATCTTCTTTAAGTATACCGGCCTTCTGCTGGGCACCCTGCGTCTGCCGGCGCCGAAGCTGCTGCTTCCCCTGGGCATTTCCTTCTATATTTTCCGGCTGATTTCCTATCTTGCGGATGTATACAAAAAACGCATAGCGGCACAGCCCCTTTTTGAAACGCTGCTGTATACCGTGAATTTCCAAGTCATCGGGCAGGGACCGATTGTGGGATTTCCGGCGCTGACCGGGCAGCTTGCGCAGCGGCAGCACACGTTGGACGGCTTTCTGCTGGGGCTCGGCCGTTTTCTGGTGGGTCTCGCCAAGAAGTGTCTGCTGGCAGATCATCTGGGAGAGCTCTGCGAGAGCTTCCTGCCCCTCGGCTTCCTGAGCGGCGGTGAGGCTACCGTGCTGGGCGCCTGGCTGGGCGGCCTCTGCTACATGCTGCAGCTCTATCTGGATTTCGCCGCCTATTCCGACATGGCCCTGGGTCTCGGTCAGATCTGCGGCTTCGCCTACCCCGAGAACTTCAACTATCCCTATATGGCCGTGTCCATCCGGGATTTCTGGCGCCGCTGGCACATTTCGCTGTCGTCCTTCTTCCGGGATTATGTATACATCCCCCTGGGCGGCAACCGGGTACGCTTCGGCCGGCTCTGTCTGAACCTGCTGGCGGTCTGGAGTCTCACCGGCATCTGGCACGGTGCCAGCTGGAGCTTCCTGCTTTGGGGCTGGTACTATTTTCTGCTGATCCTGCTGGAGAATCTGCTGCAGAAGAGCCCCGCCGCTCTGCGGGAGCTGCCGGAGAAGCTGCCGCGGCGGCTGCGTTCGGCGCTGCAGCACGGCCTTACGCTGCTGCTTGTGTACTTCGGCTGGGTGCTGTTCCGTTTCTCGGACTTTGCCTCGCTGAAGGGGGCTGTCCTTCTGATGCTGGGACAGGGCAATGCCTTCGGCTCGGCACAGGTAAGTCTTCTGCTAAAGAATAACCTCTTCTTTCTGATCCTGTCGCTGACGGCGGTGACACCGGTGTGGAAGCTGCTGTCGGATACGATCCGGAATGCGGCGGACCGGCGGATACAGCTGCGGCTTAGAAACCGCTCCAATGCCGGCAGAGTTATTGAGAGTGGTGCATTTGAAGTGAAACCGGAAACAATCGCATCAGGCAGCGCCGATGCGCAGAAGGCAAAGGCGTCCAACGGGGATTCGCAATCCGCGCCTGGGCTTAACCCGGCGGATGATGCGACGGATGCGCATGAAGAGGTCTTGGGCCGGGTGAAGGAGCGGGTGCAGCGGCAGCTGAAAACCGCCTGGCTCTGGGAAATCGGCTACTACAGCCTGCGGACGATCTGGCTTCTCCTGCTGCTGCTTCTGTCGGTGATGGCCATGGTGGGCAGCAGCTACCAGCCGTTTTTGTACAATGCCTTCTGATGATGCTGAATAATGGGGACTTATGAAAAACAAGCTGAATTCGAAATGGAAATATGGCATGATCGTCGTCCTGGGAGGAAGTCTTCTGGGACTGGCGGTGCTGGGCTTTAATGTCTCCCTGCGGCCGCACTATTCGGTTTCCGAGAAGCGGGAGCTGAAGACATTTCCCAGGGTAAGCCTCGCGGCGGTCTGGTCCGGCGACTGGTTCACGGAGCTTTCCGCCTGGTTCTCGGATACCTTCCCCTTCCGGGAGGACCTTCTTTCCGGGGAGGCAGCGCTGGAGCAGCTTTACGGGCTGCAGGGTGAGGCCATTTACAGCCGCTCCGACAGCGTGGCGGAGAGCATTCCGGAAACCGCGGCGGCCCTGGCACCGACCTTTTCCTTTGCGGACATGACGGAAGCAGAGGGAGAGACAGCGGCGGAGAACGAGGCCGCCGGAGAGACGGCGGAAAGCGCAGAGGACACGGCTCCGGCAGAAGCAGAGGATACCTTCGAAACCGATGCGGAGGGAAATCTGCAGATTGAGAAGCAGGACACGGAGGGTGTGGACCTCACCGGAGAACAGGCTGGCAACATTTACGTGAGTGACGGCAGAGCCTATGAGATCTACTACTTCAGTCAGAAAAATGTGACGGCCTATGCTTCCATGATCAATACGGTGCAGGCCATGCTGCCGGAGGGCGTGACGCTGTATGATATGCTGATTCCCAATTCCTTCGGGGTACAGCTGCCGGAGAATGTGCAGGCGAAGCTGGGCTCCAGCGGCATGAACGAGGCCTTTGCCTATACCTACAGCCTCATTGATCCCGCCGTGAAGCGGGTGTCCGTCTTTGATACCCTGCGGGAGCATGCCGATGAATATATCTACTTCCACACGGATCATCACTGGACGCAGCTGGGCGCTTACTATGCCTATCGCCGCTTCTGTGAGGAAAAAGGCATTGCCCCGCACGCGCTTTCGGAGTATGAAAGCGTGAGCTATGACGGCTTCTACGGCACCTTCTACTTCTCGACGAACCGTGCCGAGACCTTGAAGCAAAACCCGGATACCATCACCGCCTACATTCCCCTCTGCGGCAACAGCATGAGCTATCAGGATTCTGCCGGGACCATGCATGAGGCGGCCATCATCAACGATGCGTCGAAGATGAATGCGGGCAACCGCTACAACTGCTTCCTTTTGGGAGACAATGCCTACACGGAGATTCAGAATCCGAATCTCACGGACGGTTCTGCCTGCGTGCTGGTGAAGGAATCCTACGGCAATGCGCTGGCGCCCTTCCTGGCGGACCACTACCAGAATCTCTATGTCATTGACTACCGCTACTATCAGGGAAACCTGACGGACTTTATCCGGGAGAAGGGCGTGCAGGATGTGGTATTCGCCAATAATGTCATGGCGGTGGGACAAAAGGCCTCCGGGCAAATGATGGCGGTGTTCAA
>CAVATZ010000061.1:0-6036 GCA_963591655.1 Clostridiales bacterium | reverse complement strand
TTGACTTAAAAATAACGACATCTTATAATGTCAAGGATTCTAATGAAATTTAAAAGGGAGTCCTCGCCCTGCGGCCGGATTCCCCAAAACGATTATAGAAGAGACCCTATTGCTTCGGCGGGAGGGGTCTCGAAGAGGTGAAATGGAACAGCAATTTATCATGAAGGGCGGAAGACCGCTCCGGGGTGAGGTAGTCATCGGCGGTGCGAAAAATGCGGCACTGGGCATCATTGCCGGCGCGCTGCTGACGGACGAAGAGGTGATCCTCGAGAATCTGCCGGATGTGCGGGACGTGAATGTCATGCTGGAGGCCCTGAGGGAAATCGGTGCGGTGGTGAAGCGTATCGACCGGCATACCGTATCCATTACGGCGGCGGAGATTTCCGACGTGTCCATCGACGACGAGTTTATCCGGCGGATCCGGGCATCCTACTACTTTATCGGGGCGCTGCTCGGCAAGTACCAGAAGGCCTGTGTGCCGCTGCCCGGCGGCTGTGCCATCGGCTCCCGGCCCATTGACCAGCACCTGAAGGGCTTCCGGGCCCTGGGCACCAATGTACAGATCCGGAACGGCTGTGTCGTGGCCAATGCAGAGAACGGTCTCCATGCCTCTCACATCTACCTGGACGTGGTTTCCGTGGGCGCCACCATCAACATCATGTTGGCGGCGGCTCTGGCAGAGGGGCAGACCATCATCGAGAATGTGGCTAAGGAGCCCCATATCGTGGATGTGGCCAACTTCCTGAACAGCATGGGTGCCAGCATCAAGGGTGCCGGCACCGACACCATCCGCATCCGGGGTGTGCAGAAGCTTCACGGCACCAGCTATGCGGTGATTCCGGACCAGATCGAGGCGGGCACATTTATGTGTGCGGCAGCCGCCACCCGGGGAGACGTGCTCATTAAGAATGTCATTCCCAAGCATCTGGAGTCCATCTCCGCGAAGCTCCTGGAAATGGGCAATACCATCATCGAATATGATGAGGCGGTGCGGGTCATCGGCAGTACGGTGCAGCATCCCACGGATGTGAAGACTCTGCCCTACCCGGGCTTTCCTACAGATATGCAGCCCCAGATCAGCGTGACCCTGGCATTGGCCAGAGGCACCTCCATCGTCACCGAGTCCATTTTTGAAAATCGTTTCAAGTATGTGGACGAGCTGGCGCGCATGGGCAGCTCCATTAAGGTGGAGGGCAATGTCTCCGTCATCGACGGTGTGGAGGGACTCACCGGGGCTTCCGTAAACGCCCTGGATCTTCGCGCCGGTGCCGCGCTGGTGATCGCCGGGCTCTGCGCCGAAGGCATTACCACAGTGAACGAGATCGGCTTCATCCAGAGAGGCTATGAGCACTTCGAGCAGAAGCTGCAGGCCCTGGGCGCCGACATTTCCCTGGTCAACGATGAGCGGGAGGCCCTGAAATTCCGTATGAAGGTGGGGTAAATGCCGGGGGATTTCGGTGTATTTTTAAAGAAACAAAATTTTTTCCCAAAACTGATTGACAATAAATTAACAATACTCTATAATGCAAATACATTGATAAAAGATTAACAAACAACGCGCGTGCGAAAGCAAGCCACCTTACTGATTCGTTTTTTAATCTTTTATCAAGTTTTTAAGAAGTCTTTTGTTGCCGCGAAATGATGATGAGGGGATGTGCCCTTCGGAACAAGGAGGAAAAGGATGGCAAAGGAATTGAAGAATCCGGAGATTGTCAATGACATGGAGAGCTTGACAGCGAAGCTGCAGGTGATCAGAGCCGCACAGGAGAAGTTTGCGACCTACACCCAGGAGCAGGTTGATGCGATTTTCAACGCTGCCGCTACCGCTGCAAACCAGCAGAGAATTCCCCTGGCCCAGATGGCTGTGGAGGAGACCGGCATGGGCGTGGTTGAGGACAAGGTCATCAAGAACAACTACGCAGCTGAGTACATTTACAACAAGTACAAGTATGACAGAACCTGCGGCGTGATCGCAGAGGATCCGGCATTCGGCACCAAGACAGTGGCTGAGCCCCTGGGTCTCGTGGCTGCGGTTATCCCGACCACAAACCCCACTTCAACAGCTATCTTTAAGACACTGATCTGTCTGAAGACCAGAAATGCCATCATCATCAGCCCGCACCCCCGTGCAAAGAAGTGCACCATCGCTGCGGCAAAGATCGTTCTGGACGCTGCAGTGAAGGCCGGCGCACCGGAGAACATCATCGGCTGGATCGATGAGCCGTCTCTGGAGATGACCACCGAGGTTATGCGTGATGCAGACTGCATCCTGGCAACCGGCGGTCCCGGCATGGTACATTCCGCTTATTCCTCCGGAACTCCGGCGCTCGGCGTAGGTGCAGGAAACAACCCCTGTATCATCGACGACAGCGCAGACATCGAGAATGCAGTTTCTTCCATTCTTCACTCCAAGACCTTCGATAACGGTATGATCTGTGCTTCTGAGCAGACCGTGACTGTTCTGGCCAACGTATATGACAAGGTGAAGAAGGAGTTTGAGTACAGAGGCGCTTACTTCCTGAAGAAGGATGAGCTGGACAAGGTACGGAACACCATCCTCATCAACGGCTCCCTGAATGCGAAGATCGTAGGTCAGCCGGCATGGAAGATTGCCGAGATGGCCGGCGTACAGATCCCGCACGACAAGAAGGTGATCATCGGCGAGGTGACAGATTACAGCAAGGCAGAGCCCTTCGCTCACGAGAAGCTGTCCCCGGTTCTGGGTATGTACAAGGCAAAGGATTTCGACGATGCCCTGCAGAAGGCAGAGACCCTTCTGATGGACGGCGGTCCCGGACATACCGCATCTCTCTTCATTGATTCCAGAGAGAGCGAGAAGATCCACAAGCATGCAGAAGTGATGCATGCCTGCCGTATCCTCCACAACATGCCTTCTTCCCACGGCGGTATCGGTGACCTTTACAACTTCAAGGTAGCACCGTCTCTGACACTGGGCTGCGGTTCCTACGGCGGAAACTCCGTATCCGAGAACGTAGGCATCAAGCACCTGTTGAATTACAAGACTGTGGCAGAGAGGAGAGAGAACATGCTTTGGTTCAGAGCACCCCAGAAGGTTTATTTCAAGAAGGGCTGCATGCCGGTGGCTCTCAACGAGCTGAAGGAAGTATACGGCAAGAAGAAGTGCTTCATCGTAACCGACTCCTTCCTGGCTTCCGCAGGCTACACCAAGGCCATCACCGACAAGCTTCACGAGCTGGGCATCGACTATACGGTATTCTCACATGTACAGCCGGATCCGACCCTGGCAAATGCGATGGAGGGTGCTGAGCTCATGAGCCGGTATCAGCCGGATTGCATCCTCGCCTTCGGCGGCGGCTCCGCAATGGATGCCGGAAAGATCATGTGGGTTCTCTATGAGCATCCGGATGTGAAGTTCGAGGATATGGCAATGCGCTATATCGATATCCGCAAGAAGGTTTACCAGTTCCCGAAGATGGGTGAGAAGGCACTGTTTATCGCAGTTCCTACCTCTTCCGGTACCGGTTCCGAGGTGACACCGTTCGCCGTTATCACCGATCAGAACACGGGCACCAAGTACCCGATCACGGACTACGAGCTGCTGCCGAACATCGCTATCGTTGATACCGACAACATGATGACACAGCCGAAGGGTCTGACCGCTGCATCCGGCGTGGATGTTCTGGTACACTCTCTGGAGGCATATGCTTCCATGATGGCAACACCGTATACCGACGGTCTGGCACTTCAGGCAATGAAGAGAGTCTTCGAGTACCTGCCGATCGCTTACAACGAGCCCACCAACATTAAGGCAAGAGACGAGATGGCCAATGCTTCCTGCATGGCTGGTATGGCCTTCGCCAATGCCTTCCTGGGCGTATGTCACTCCATGGCACACAAGCTGGGCGCTTACCACCACATTCCGCACGGTGTAGCCAATGCGCTGCTTCTCACAGAGGTGATTCGTTACAACTCCAGCGAGCAGCCGCCTAAGATGGGTACCTTCCCGCAGTATGAGTATCCGCATACCCTGCACAGATATGCAGAGTGCGCACGCTTCTGCGGCATCGCTGAGAAGGATGATGCCAAGGCTGTTGAGAAGCTCTGCGACAAGATCGTTGAGCTGAAGAAGACCGTTGGTATCAAGGAGAGCATTGCAGATTACAACGTATCTGAGGAGGATTTCCTGAAGACCCTCGATGAGATGTCTGTCAATGCCTTCGACGATCAGTGTACCGGTGCGAACCCTCGTTACCCGTTGATCTCCGACATCAAGGAGATGTACAAGCTGGCATTCTACGGTCAGAAGTACCAGCAGAACGAGAAGACACCCGTGGAGATCATGGGCTGCGTAAAGGAATATTCCAAGTAATCCTTACATCACGGTAATATACTTGCGGCAACAAGTTATTATATGTCCCCTCCGGGCTCAGCCCGGAGGGGACTTTTGAATTTACCGGGGTGCCCAGTTGATGCCTTTTCACTGCTATTCTTTAAAGTTATAGCAACAGAAAAAACTTGTGCATTCCATAACACCGTGCTAAATTATTCCCTGTAAAGATGATATGTTCGGAGTCAATGGTGACGCCTCGATATGGGAAGCTTTTCCGGGGAGTAGGAGCGACCCTTTGATTCTGAGCTGGAATCAATCGGTTCCCAAAGGAGGAAAAACCATGTCTTACGTAAGTGAAGTATTCGAGAACCTGAAGCAGAAGCACCCGCACGAGCCGGAGTTTCTGGAGGCAGCTGAGAGAATCCTGAATTCCCTGGCTCCCATCGTTGAGGCCAACGAGGACGTTTACAGAAAGAACGCCCTGCTGGAGAGATTTGTTGAGCCGGAGAGAATTGTTTCCTTCAGAGTACCCTGGACAGATGATAAGGGCGTAAACCACGTGAACCTGGGCTACAGAGTACAGTTTAACTCTGCCATCGGACCGTACAAGGGAGGCCTTCGCTTCCATCCGTCCGTGAACCAGTCCATCCTGAAGTTCCTGGGTATGGAGCAGATCCTGAAGAATTCCCTGACCGGTCTTCCCATCGGCGGCGGCAAGGGCGGCTCCGATTTCGATCCCCACGGCAAGTCTGACGCAGAGGTAATGCGCTTCTGCCAGAGCTTCATGACGGAGCTCTGCAAGTACATCGGCAAGGACGTGGACGTTCCGGCCGGCGACATTGGCGTAGGCGGACGTGAGGTTGGCTACATGTACGGCCAGTACAAGAGACTGACCAATCTTTATGAGGGTGTGCTCACCGGCAAGGGCCTGAGCTTCGGCGGCTCCCTGGCAAGACCGGAGGCTACCGGTTACGGTCTCGTTTATATCACCGATGAGATGGTGAAGGCTGCCGGCAAGACCCTGAAGGGCGCCGTGATCACTGTTTCCGGTTCCGGCAACGTGGCACAGTACGCCATCCAGAAGGCACATGAGCTGGGCGCTAAGGTTGTGACCTGCTCCGATTCCAACGGCTATGTTTATGACGCAGACGGCATCAAGCTGGATGTGGTGATGGACATCAAGAACGGCCACCGCGGCAGAATCAAGGAGTACGTGGAGAAGGTGCCGACCGCACAGTATTTCGAGGGCGAGAGACCCTGGGGCGTAAAGTGCGACATCGCGCTTCCCTGCGCAACCCAGAACGAGATCAACGGCGCGGATGCGAAGAAGCTGCTGGACAACGGCTGCTGGGCAGTGGCAGAGGGTGCCAACATGCCTTCTGATGCTGATGCCATCGATGCATATCTCGCAGCGAAGATCCTCTACATGCCCGCCAAGGCAGCCAATGCCGGCGGCGTAGCCGTATCTGCACTGGAGATGTCCCAGAACTCCGAGAGACTGTCCTGGACCTTCGAGGAGGTGGACGGCAAGCTGCAGGATATCATGGTCAACATCTATAAGAATGTTGCCGATGCCGCTAAGCGCTACGGCCACGAGGGAGACTTCGTAGTGGGCGCCAACATCGCCGGCTTCGAGAAGGTTTCCGACGCTATGCTCGCACAGGGCCTGGTATAAATTCTGAACAGAAAATCCCGACGCACAAAGGTGCGCCGGGATTTTTTTG
>CAVATZ010000060.1:0-13525 GCA_963591655.1 Clostridiales bacterium | reverse complement strand
CCTTATCCGACGTCACGCGAATATTTTCACTGCCGCAGAATCCCTCCGGCGGTTCTGTCTCCGTCAGGATGACTGCCTCCCCGAAGGGGGCGAAGGTGACGGAGCTCACCACGCCGAATTTCTGACGGTCTGCCAGCACATAGCAGTGCTCTGTCTGCTCCATGGCTGTCTGCTTCACCAGTGCCTCATTGGGATCCGGCGTTGTGAAGCCGTGACGCTTGCTGATGCCGTTGGTGCCGAAAAAGCCCTTGGTGAAGTGATAGCCCTGAATCGTCAGGATGGCACGACTGCCCACCACGGCCTCCGTGGTGCCCTTCAGCTCTCCGCCGATGAGGATCACTCGCCGGCCGGTCGCCGCCAGCCGTTGTGCATGGGATACCGCATTGGTGACGAAGGTGGCGCTGCAGTGGGGAAGATAGTCCAACAGGTATCCTGTGGTGGTACCCGCATCCAGATAGATGAAGTCATCATCCTGTATGAGCGCCGCCGCGAAGCGGGCAATCTCCCGCTTCTCCTCCTGCTGCAGGCCCATCTTCTGGGCAACAGAGGGCTCCGTTCCTGTAAAGGCCCCCTCCAGAGATACCGCACCGCCGAAAACCTTGGTCAGGCGTCCGGCAGCGTCCAGGGCATTCAGGTCCCGGCGAATCGTGGATTCCGAAACGCCCAGGGCCTCCTTGATCTCCGTCAGGGTTACGCTCCCCTTTCTTTCCAGGAGCTTGAGAATCAGTTCGTATCTCTCTTCTGTCAGCATAGCATTCCCCGTATCGCATAATCGTTTCGCACCGCTATGCGGCGCGAATCAATTACAGTTTACTGATATCCGTCTCCCGGATGATCTTCCGGATCGGCAGAACGCATCCCGGCGATACGGACAGCTCATCCACGCCCAGCTTCAGGAAGGTCTGGGTCAGCGTCGTATCCGCACCCAGCTCGCCGCAGATGCCGGCCCAGATACCCTCGGCATGGGCATTGTCCGCCACCATCTTGATCATGGCCAGTACAGCCGGATGGTGCGGATCATAGAACTCGTCCAGCTCCGGATTCTGACGGTCGATGGCCAGCGTATACTGGGTCAGATCGTTGGTACCGATGCTGAAGAAATCCACCTTCTTGGCCAGCTCCCGGCTGATCATCACGGAGGCCGGTGTCTCGATCATGATGCCCTGCTGCGGGTCACCATACTGCAGCTTCTGCTCCGCCAGCTCCACCTTCACCTCTGCCACGATCTTGGCAATGGCATCTACCTCCCGGGTACTGGTGATCATGGGATACATGATCAGGAGGTTGCCGTAGGCACTGGCACGGAACAGTGCCCTGAGCTGTGTCTTGAAAATCTCCGGCCGGGTCAGACAGATCCGGATGGCACGGCAGCCCATGGCCGGATTCTCCTCCTTCTTCAGCTGGAAGTAATCACACTGCTTGTCGGCACCGATATCCAGGGTACGGATGATCACCGGCTTGCCGGCCATGGTCTCCACCACATGCCGGTATACCTGGAACTGCTCCTCCTCTGTGGGGAAGTCCTCCTTCTCGAGATACAGGAACTCACTGCGGAACAGGCCGATGCCTGCGGCATCGTTCTGCATCACGGAGGCGAGATCCTTGCTGTTGCCGATATTCGCAAACAGCTTGATCTTCTTGCCGTCCAGTGTAACGGTTTCCTGCCCTCTCAGCGTCTGCAGCAGCTCCTTCTTTTCCTGCTCCTCCTTCTGTCTCTGACGGAAGGTTGCCAGCGTTTCCTCATCCGGCTCCACATAAACCACGCCCTGGGTGCCGTCTACGATGGCCAGCTTGCCGTCCACCGTCTCATCCAGCGGCACATTCGTACCGATCAGCGCCGGAATGCTCATGGTCCGGGCCAGAATCGCGGTATGGGAGTTCACAGAGCCCTGCACCGTCACGAAGGACAGCACCTTGTCCTTTTCCAGCTGTACAGTCTCGGAGGGGGCCAGATCCTCGGCCAGAATGATCACCGGCTCTTCTGTATGCAGGCCCTGCCCGGCACCGCCGGACAGCACGCGGACGATACGCTCAGAGATGTCCTTCACATCCGCGGCACGGCCCCGCATATACTCATCCTCCATAGCGGCGAACATCTGGGAGAAGTTGTCACCGGTCACTGCCACAGCATACTCTGCATTGACCTTCTGGGTTTCGATGATGTTCCGGGCTGCATCCAGGTAGTCGTCATCCTCCAGCATCATCTGGTGAATCTCGAAGATGGCCGCATTTGCCTCGCCAACCTCCTTTACCGCCTTGTCATAGAGCTCGCCCAGCTGCCGGATTGCCTCCTGTACGGCATCATCGAAGCGCTGCTTCTCTGTCTCCGTGTCCTCAATCTTCGTTCTCTTTACGGTCTGCTCACCCTTCTGATAGACACAGATCTTACCGATGGCCACACCGCCAAATACACTTTTTCCCTGATATGTCTGCATGCGGATACTCCCCTTTGAGATGAAATGAAAAGCTTGTAAAACCATTTAGCACCATATCGCTGCATCGCAAAGCGATGCGCGATGTGGCGGTTCAGAGGCGCGAAGCGCCTTGCCCGCCACCAGAGAAGATCCATAAATGCTTCGCTGAACAAGCTCAGCTCAACATTTATGGATCTCTCTGGTGGTGCTAAACAATTACAAATTACATATGTTCCTTCATGAATGTGCTGACTGCCTCATAGGCAGCATCCTCATCCTCACCCTCAAAGGTCAGAACCACTTCCTGTCCGCACTTTACAGCCAGGCCCATGATGCCGAAGATCTTCTTGCAGTCGCCGCTCTTGCCGTCCTTGGTCAGCTTGATGGTGCTGGAGAACTGCTTCGCTGCCTTCACCAGCTCGCCGGCCGGACGTGCATGAATGCCTTCAGAATCAGTAATGGTGTACTTAAACTCTTTCATGATAAAATTCTCCTTTTTGAAGTTGTTATTTGTTTATCATTCTACCACATTCTTCTTCAAAATGCCTAACATTATTGTAGAAATTGCGGTGCCGACCACCAGGGCCAGAAGGTACTGCAGTGAGTTGCCCATTACCGGGAATACGAAGATACCGCCGTGGGGTGCCATCAGGGTACAGTTGAACAGCATGCTCAGCGCACCTGCCACACCGGAACCGATCACGCAGGCCGGGAGCACATGTACCGGATCAGAAGCCGCGAAGGGAATCGCACCCTCGGTGATGAACGCAAGACCCATGATGAAGTTTGTGGGGCCGGACTCTCTCTCCTCCTTTGTGAACTTCTTCTTGAAGAGCATGGTGGCCAATGCAATCGCGCAGGGCGGTGTCATACCGCCGATCATCACGGCTGCCATCACGTCATAGTTGCCGGAGGCGATGGCTGCGGTACCGAATACATAAGCCGCCTTGTTGAAGGGGCCGCCCATATCGATGGCCATCATCGCTGCCAGAATGAAGCCGAGCACCAGACGGCTGGAGCTTCCCATGCTGGTGAGACCGTTGTTCAGTGCAATGTTTACGGCACCCATGATGGGCTCCACCACGAAGCTCATGATCAGTCCGATGCCGAGAACGCCCAGCACCGGGTAAATCAGCACCGGCGCAATCTTCTCCAGTGCCTCCGGGAGATGTCCGCAGACCTTCCGCAGCAGCAGAATCAGATAACCCGCAATGAAGCCGGCAGCCAGAGCACCCAGGAAACCGGATTTTCCCTGAGAAGCGATCATGCCGCCCACGAAGCCGACAGCCAGCGCCGGACGATCACCGATGGCCATGGCAATGAAGCCCGCCAGTACCGGCAGCATGAAGCCGAAGGCCACGCCGCCCACATTCTTGAACCATGCCGCCAGCGGGGTAATGGTACCGAAGTTGCTTCTCTGGTCCAGCGGCAGGGAATTCAGATCCACGCTGAAGCCGTCGATCAGGAAGGCGATGGCAATGAGGATACCGCCGCCCACCACGAAGGGCAGCATGTGGGAAACACCGTTCATGAGCTGTGTATAGATCTGATGACCCACACCGCCGGACTGGCCGCCGGTCTTCTGTACCGACTGTCCGCCGGAAGCGCTGTGATAAACGGGCACCTCACCGGATACGGCTCTTTCCAGAAGCTCCGGTGCCTTGCTGATGCCGTCGGATACCTGGCACTGAATCACCCGCTTGCCATCAAAGCGATCCATGGGCACCTGGGCGTCTGCTGCCACGATGATGCAGTCTGCCGCATCAATTTCCTCCTGGGTCAGCACATTCTTCGCACCGGCTGAGCCTCTGGTCTCGATCTTGATCTTCCAGCCCTTGGCCCGGGCTGCCTTCTCCAGTCCCTCTGCCGCCATATAGGTATGGGCAATGCCGGTGGGACAGGAGGTCACGGCCAGGAGCTTCGGTCCGGCGGCCTCCTCTACCTTTTCTGCTGCAGGTGCCTCGGCACCCTCTGCCAGACGGTCGTCAATGTCCGCCTGCTCGGCATCTGCTTTATCGATAATGGAAAGGAACTCCTCCACAGAGCCTGCATTCCGCAGAGAATCCGAGAAATTCTCATCCATCATCAGGACCGACAGCTTGCTCAGCACATCCAGATGTACATTGTCCTTCGTGTTCGGTGCCGCAATCAGGAACAGCAGCGTCACGGGGTCACCGTCCAGCGCATCAAAGTCCACGCCGTTTTTGATCACCATGGCAGCCAGGCCCGGCTTCTTCACCGCGTCACACTTGCCGTGAGGAATGGCGATGCCCTCGCCGATACCGGTGGTGCTCTCCTCCTCCCGGGCATAAACCTGCTTGCGATAAGCCTCCACATCCGTCAGCTTGCCGCTGGCCGCCATCAGCTCCACTGCAAGGTCCAGCGCTTCCGATTTGCTTGCCGGCGCTGCATCCAATGCTATGCTTCGCGGATCCAGTAAATCAGTAATCTTCATACGTACTCCCTTCCTTATTTTCACTCATATATGTTTCGCTTTTCACAGCATGAGGTTCACTGAACTTTGTTTATGGCGCATCTTGTA
Source organism: Clostridiales bacterium (assembly GCA_963591655.1). Taxonomy (GTDB): domain Bacteria; phylum Bacillota; class Clostridia; order Lachnospirales; family Lachnospiraceae; genus Oribacterium. The sequence continues at coordinate 8,569 of CAVATZ010000060.1, read as the reverse complement.
TACAGATCTTCAATTTCCGCCTTTGTGGCCAGCTGCTCTGAGAAGGCGCTGGCACTGCCGGAGGCCACACCCATACGGAAGGCATGCGCATAATCTCCGCTCTCGCCGTATCCGGCAATGAAGCCCGCCACCATGGAGTCACCGGCGCCGACGCCGTTCTTCAGGACGCCCTTCGGTGCCTCCGCCTCGAAGACATTACCATCCTCTGCCAGCAGGACCGCCCCTTCACCGGCCATGGACACCAGCACATTCCGGGCACCTCTCTCCTGCAGCTTCCTGGCGTAGGGGATCACCTCCCGGCGCGTCGAAAGGGTCACGCCGAAGATCTCACCCAGCTCGTGATTGTTGGGCTTGATCAGGAAGGGATGATGCTCCAGCACCTTCAGCAGGAGATCCCGGGTGGCATCCACCACGATGCGGACGCCCCGATCCTTGAGCCGCGCCATGATCTTCTGGTAAATATCGTCGGGCAGGGTTGCCGGGATGCTGCCGGCCAACACCAGCGTGTCCGCCGCCGTCAGACCGTCCAGCTGCGCCATCAGCGCTTCCACAGCCGCCGCCGGAATGTCCGGGCCCTGACCGTTGATCTCCGTGCCGTCGATGGATTTCAGTTTCAGGTTGATGCGGGAGATCCCCTCCTCCAGGGTAATGAAGGCGGCCTTGACACCCAGGTTCTCCACACCTCTGCGGATTTCCTCCCCTGTGAAGCCGGCAATGAAGCCCAGTGCCGTGTTGTCAATGCCCAGGTTCCGCAGCACCGTGGAGACGTTGATTCCCTTGCCTCCCGGCAGCAGCAGCTCCGAATCGGTCCGGTTGGTCAGCCCCAGCTTGAAGTCCTTCACCGACACGATGTAGTCAATGGACGGATTGAATGTCACCGTATAAATCATATGCGCACGTTCCTTTCCTTGTGATTGATTCTGATTGCATTATACTGTGCAATTCGTTCACATTCAATCAGACTAATTCACAATCATTCATCCATTCCTTCGTGCAAGCTGCACAATACAAGTTTTCGGCATCCGGTTTTTTTGTGGCTTGCGCCAAGTCACCGCTGAACCTGGTGGGTATTTAGGCAAAAGAAAAAAAGCCCCGCGATGCGAGGCTTTTCTGCTCTACAACCCTGTCTCAATCAGATTCCAGGGCCGTTCTTTACATTTTCTTTTGCCGGATTCGACGGTCTTGAGATTCTGTTCATCGGCTCATTGTTCTTACCTGCCAGATCAACATAGCTTAACTTGATCCCTACCTTGTTATTTTTCTTTACCCGATCTACATTCACCCACTCATCGTCCTTTTCGTGGAACTTCTCACCAAGGTCCTTATCGAGAGCCTTAATCTGCTTGTCGAGGGCAACCTGGATCTCTCTCACGATTCTCTTTCTCTCATTGCCGCGTTCTCTTCTGTTTCCCGTATTCTTGTTAAGATACTTCTGGCAATGCTCGCTGAAGGTTTCCATGGAGTCTCTTAAGTTCTTAAGGGTTTCTGTCTTATTGCCCTTCTGCATATCCTTCTGCAGCTTCTTAAGGTCGTCCTTGATGGTATTAAATTCCGATGAATCGAACAGGCGGGTGCCATTGACCTTCTTATCGAAAAGCTGCTTATCAAGATCGGACATCTTCTTTGCGAACTCATCCATTACGGTATCTTTATGTCTAGAACCCCAATATTCTCCAAGATACTTCTTTGCAACATCTGTCATGCTATTTTGAATGGAATCATAGATGTTACGATCGCTGATAAAGCTTAGGTCTGTGTCCTTAGCACAGTAATAACGTTCGCGAACACCCTTTCTCTCAAAATTCTGCTGTACTTCTTTGTTGCCATCAACATCCAAAAGCGCTTCGGAAGCGAGATCCTTTTCCTGAAGGGTCTTCTGTACTTCTTTCTCTTCCTCTGTATACTCATGTCCGTTCAGTGTGCGGATGTAGTTAAGTCCCTCGCGGCCAATTCTTCTATCCTCTTCTGACATAGAATCAAGAATTTTTGTCTGTGTCTCTTCTGACATATCTCTCAGAAGATCGGATGCATCCTTAATATCGTAAGCCTTCTCGATGGCTTCGCTCTGGTCGTACATCTTAAACAGCGCGTTGAAAAGACCGAGATCCATAAGACCGGGCTTAGAAAGAGCAATCTTCTGTGCGATGCACTCGTCGCTGTGCTTTTCATGCTGTGCGAGCGAGAACTCTCCCTCCGGATAGTAGATTCGCTTCATTCTCCGCTCTTCCAGCTTCTCCATTCTGCTTTCGAACTCGCTCTTACGAAGGTTCTTATTGGCATCCAGCGGCATAAAAAAGTTTACGATATAGTTGTTAATGACATCTTTGTTATGATCGCTGTCCGGAAGAGCCGTCTGGAACAGCGCAAGATCCATCATCAGGTCAACCTGTCCATCCAGCGTTCTGGTCTGCATTTCCCGGTCGATATCCTGGAACAGCGGCTCGTTGTACTTATCCGGGCTCACAAAAGCCTTCTTATCGTACAGGTAAACATTTTCCATTACTTTCTTCGGCATATATTTTTTCCTTCTCTTTCCTGGTGGTTTTTTTTGTTTATGGCCATACTATAGCATGGCAAGAGACACAGAAGCGACACAGTAAGAAGAACTTCATGGAGCAGACGGATTCCCCTTAAAATTCCAGCTCCTTTTTCTTGAAAATCCACACGGTGACGAAGTACGCCGCCAGGATATACAGCACCATCAGCAAAAACGCCAGGAAATCGAACTGTCCGAGAATCAGACGTGCCTCGAAGCGCTCGGTGACCACGGTGAAGCAGAAATCCCGAAGATGCAGGCTCACGATGAACTTGAACTTCGAGCTGAGCAGCGAAAAGAGAAGCTGCAGCGGATCCCAGAACAGCGCCGCATAGATCACGGCAGCGATGCCGGCATTCTGCAACAGGAAAAGCACGCAGGCCACAATGCCGGTACAGATCACCTCATTCAGAAGGCCCACCACATAGACCACCAGCATCTCCAGAATCTGACCGCCGCCGGGCCGGGCGCCGGTGGCAAATCCGAAGCCCAGAATCAGCAGCCACAACACGCCCAGACTCATGGCATTCACGATCGCAATTTCCAGATACTTAGCCAGAACTACCTGCGGGCGGCTCATGCCCCGGCCGATGGCCGCCTGCATGATGCCCGCCTTGAAATCCGACGCATAGACAAAGAGGAACTCCACCAGACAGACGAAGAGCCCGGCCACACCGAAGCTGCCCTCAAAGGTGCCGATAAAGGCCACCGTGTTCCATGTCAGCTGGCTGCGGATATATGACAAAGAAAGTATGATGGCAACATAAACCAGAAACAGCAGCACCAGACGCGGCCGTCTTCTCCGCAAGCGATACAGCTCCGCGATGATATAGTTTTTCATGCTTTCTCTCCTCCCACCAGATCAAAATAGAAATCCTCCAGGCTGCGGGTTTCCTGGACAGTATCCAGAATCTGTACCCCTGCATCCTGCAGTGCCAGCCTCGCCTTCTCCAGATCATCCACATGGATCCGCACCGCCTTCTGCTGCGACAGCAGATCCGCCTGGGTGATGACCCGCGCCACCGTGCCGTTGTTCACGATGCCGAAGCGGTCCGCCGTATGCTGCAGCTCTCCCAGAATGTGGGAGGAGATAATGACGGTCATGCCGTATTCCCGGTTCAGCCGCTGCACCAGATTCCGCACGTCCGCGATACCCTGCGGGTCCAGTCCGTTGGTGGGCTCGTCCAGAATGAGCAGCTCCGGATTTCCCAGCATGGCATTGGCAATGCCGAGCCGCTGCTTCATGCCCATGGAGAAGCCCCGCACCGGGCGCTTGTTGCCCTCCAGCTCCACGATCTTCAGGACACGATCGATTTCGCTCCTGTCCCTGATGCCCTTCATCCGGCGGAAGTACTCCAGATTCTCCCGGGCATTCATATACCCAAAGAAATTTGAGCCGATCAGAAAGCCGATCCGCCGCCGGCCTGCCGCGAGGTCCTTGCTGCCGAAGAGCTCCACGCTGCCGGCCTGATAATTGGACAGTCCCAGAATCACCTTGAACAGGGTGGTCTTGCCGGCGCCGTTCCGGCCGATGAGACCGAAGAGGTCTCCCTTCTTCACCTCCAGCGACACATCCGTCAATACCTTATGCTTGCCGTAAGCCTTTTCGATTCCCTTCAGGGAAATGACTGCTTCACTCATAGTCTCCTCCTTACCACACCGCAATCCGGTCTTCATCCGCCAGGTACATGCCGTCCCCCGGCTGTATGCCGAAGGTATCCCGAAATTCATCAAACTGCTGCAGTATCACATTCGTCCGCAAAAAAGCCAGGGGATGCGGATCCTTCGACATCAATGTATATTCGTCATAGTAGTTCCGCTGCACGAACCAAAGCTCCGCATAATTCCGGAAAAATGATGCATAATCAAAATCCGGCAGCTCCTTCGCCGCCAGCAGCGCCGCCTTCATGCCGCCCATATCCGCAATGGCTTCTCCGGACAGCTGCGAGCCATTGCAGGTTGCTTCACTGTCGGGCAGCGGCGTCATTGCATCATAATACTTCACCAGCTCCCGGGAACGAAGCTCGAAATTCTCCCGATCTGCCCGGGTCCACCAATCCTTCTGAAGACCGATACGGTTGAAGGAATAGCCGGAGGTATCAAAGCCGTGGCTGATTTCATGACCGATGATGGTGCCCATCCGGCCCATATTGTATTCAATCGTTGCATCCGGATCATAGACATCGTCCGTGCACAGGAAGCCGGCACAGATGTTGATGGTGTTCTCCGTCGGCATATAAGCGGCATTGCTGATGGCCGTGGGAATCTGCGTCATATCCCAGTTCTGGGGATTCAGCGGCTGATTCACATAAGCCTTCAGCTGTCCCTGCCGGAAGGCATAGATGCGGCCCATGATCTCCACAAGAGAGCTGCAGCCCTCGAAGCTGAGGCTGCTGAAGTCCACCATCTTGTCCGGATAAAGGACATGTACGCCCATATTGTCCAGCTTATCCAGCGCCTTCTCCCGGGTCTCCTCACTCATCCAGTCCGCCTGCAGCAGCACCTGCCGGAAGCCGTCCATCATCTGCAGCGTCAGCTTCGTCAGCCCTTCCTTGGTCTCTGCATCGCAGTAGTGACCCACATAGATCTCCTCGTAAGCATCCCGGAGATATTCCATAACATACGAAGCAAGCGCCGTGGAATTCACATCTGCCGCGGCAGCGGTCCCGCTCGCCTCGCCCGCATTATCCTCTTCCTCTTCATCGGTCTGTCCGTCTAAGCGGGCCCGATCCGACTCTGCTTTGAGCGTCTGCCCCATGTTGTAGATGGTCTCATCCAGGAAGTCCACATTGGACCGCACCAGCTGCACCAGCAGATAGCTCTTGATGTCCTCAAGATTTGCCTCTGTATACAGTGTACCGACATTTTTCACCTGATCCGGCTCCTCCACCAGGAAGATTTCCGAATCCGCCAGCCCTGCTGCCGTGAGCAGCGTCTCAATCGGATAGTTGCCGGCCAGCGCCTTCAGCCCTTCGAGATCATAGGTGCTGTTCTGCGGCGTCACATTGATTTCGTCCCGGTTGGAGCTGCCGTCCGTCTTCGAAATCGACGGCATATGCCGGGCCAGCTTGATTTCAAAGCGATAGCAGCGCTTCAGGATGTTCTGAATTTCGGCTTTTCCGTAGCCAAGCTTCCCCAGCGCATACTTCACGATTTCCTCGGATCCGGTCTTTTCCTCCAGACTGATACCGTTGTAGTAGCTGGCATAGTCTGCTAGGGTCAGCATGGTCCGCGCCGACACCCTCGCCATATATTTCTCCGGGTCCTCTTCACTCTGGGGCCGGGAAATCGACAGCGGCAGCAGAGAAAGGTCGGAAACATTCTCACCGCCCACATCACCGAAATAGGCGGTCAGCTCCTCCAGCGAGGATATCCTCTCAATGTCCTCCAGATAGGGCCGCAGCGGTTCTACGCCCCGCTGGTTTCTCAGGTCAATGTCGGCGGCCTCCTGATACAGGGTCTGCACCAGCTGCTGCAGGTGGCGCAGCTGATCCGCGCTCATGACCTTCTCATCCAGCCCGTCTACATTGTCCTCCGGCAGGGTCATGAGCTGCATCTGGCGGTCCAGAAGAACCTGGTCGCTGATATAAAGCGTACCAATCGATTCCCCGGTCTCCAGCGAGCCGGTATCCGCCTTCAGGATGTTCTCCCGGTTCACCGCCGTAAAGAAATCATCCTGCTCCCGCAGCGGCGTGTTCTCATCAATGGCACCAATAATGTCCGAATTGATCCATTTCGAGTCGGCGGAAATGGTGGTGCCCGGCGTCACCGTTTTGGACGCACCGACCATATCTGCCAGCTTCTGCTGCATCTCCTCCGCACTGCCGCAGCCGCTGAGCCCCAGGGCCGCCGCCAAAAGCAGCGCCGTGAGCCTTTTTCGCTTCATACGCTCTCCCTCCTGATCAGATGATGCCGGGGTCGAAATGCCGTTCCTTCGACATCCCGCCCCCCGGCACCATTAAATTTTGCGCAAATCCATTGTTTTTAACTGATATTTTATATTCTGCATTCATTATAATTGAATGCAGAACGCTTTACAAGCAATCCCCGGCAATAAAGTCATAGAAAATTCTTTCGAAAACCCGCTCCGGCAGCCGCCGGAAATGCAGATATTTCCAGTCCCCTGCATCAGCGGCCGGCAGCGACATCCATGGGCTGCAGCAGCCCGACCAGATCCGCCGGCAGCGGCGCAAAGGTCGTGATCTCCTCTCCCGTCACGGGCTGGGGAAACTGCAGCAGCAGGGCATGGAGGGCCTGACGCTGAATGTACCGCATGTCCGGGTTGTACAGAAAATCTCCCGGCAGCGGGTGTCCCAGGTACTGAAGATGCACCCGGATCTGGTGGGTTCGTCCCGTCTCCAGCTTGAGAAGCAGCACGGAGCAGTCCCGTGCCTTGTCATAGTACAGCATTCGAAGATGCGTCACCGCCCGTTCTCCAGCCGGGTCCACGCAGCGCGCCACCACGGAGCCGGGCAGGCGGCCGAGAGGTGCGGAAATCCGCAGCCGAAGCCGGGCGTCTGGCATGTCCGTCTCACCCGCCGCAGCCGTCTCTGCTGCCATGGGAGACAGTGCCGGACTCTGCCGCAGTGCTCCCCCATCTTTCACGGGAAACGACGCATCCGGATACAGCGCCGCGAGCTTCGCAAGGCACAGCCGATCCAGTCCCCGAAAGACATGGTCCGATTCCGCCGCCGTCTCCTCCGAAGCCCATTCCAGCTCCCGGTTCCATTGCCGCAGATCTCCGCTGCAGACGGCAAAATAGATCCGATGAATCTCTCCCTTTCCCACGGCCTCGCCCAGCACCGACGCGCTGAGGGCATTTTTTGCGGAAATAACGGTGCCGCTGGTGTCCCGGTCCAGGCGGTTCACGATCCGCTCCACATAGCGGTCAAAGCCCAGGCGGTGGTGCGTATCGTAGCAGAGGGCATTTCCCAGGGTGTTCTCCGAATGCCCCATGGAGGGATGCACCGGCATCCCCGCCGGCTTATGGATCACGCAGAGGTCCTCGTCCTCATACAGAATGTCCAGCGGAATCGCGCTTTCCGGCACATGGGGACTCTCCTCCGTCTCCAGCAGCCCCACGGTGAGCCACTGCCCTGCCGCAAGCCGCGCAATGGTCCAGGCCGGCCGCCCCTCCAGAAAAATGCCCGGTCCCTGCGGCCCGAAGGCATTGTCCTCCGAATACGTGTTGCGGAGGTGATTGATGATGCGCCGGGAATAGTGCCGGGAACGAAGAAAAGCCCCGACGGTCATGCCATCGAAGCTTTCCGGTATACAGTATTCAATAATGCGAAGATTCTCGGCCATACTTACTGAAACTTAAAGGTATCCTTCAGGGTGAGCCACTTCTGGTCCTTGTCGGAGAGGTTCAGCGGGGTGCCGTCTGCCAGTGTGTAGCCCTCTGCGGAGGGTGTGCCTTGGTAGCTGCCCAGAAGCTCCGGCCACTGAATGTTGATCTCGGGATCGTTCCAGGCCAGGCCGCCCTCATCGCCGGGATGATAGAAATCCGTCACCTTGTAGCAGAACTCCGCCTCGTCGGAAAGCACCAGGAACCCATGGGCGAAGCCCTCGGAAATGTAGAACTGCTTCTTGTTCTCTGCGGTCAGTTCCACGCCGAAGTACTGTCCGTAGGTCTCGCTGCCGGCCCGCAGGTCCACCGCCACATCGTAAACGCGGCCCCGGATCACGCGCACCAGCTTGCCCTGCGGATACTGCTTCTGGAAATGCAGTCCACGCAGCACGCCCTTTGTGGACATACTCTGATTGTCCTGCACGAAAACCATGTTCAGCCCCGCCTCATGCATGTCGTTCTGGTTGTAGGTCTCCATGAAATAGCCGCGGCTGTCGCCGTGCACCGCCGGCTCAATGATGTACAGGCCCTCGATGGGTGCCTTGGTCACCTTAATCTGTCCCATGTTCTGCTCCTTAATATAGGTATAGGTTCATCTTTTTCGCTGATAACTGTCCGGCATCACATTGCCAAACCATTACAGTATACACGCCCTCCGCCGTTTTTTCCATAGTCAGCTTTCC
>CAVATZ010000059.1:0-13534 GCA_963591655.1 Clostridiales bacterium | reverse complement strand
GAGCCACCAGGTTGACGTCTGAATTCAGTGCCCTTGCAATGGAGACGTCGTCCCAACCTTGCATAATGTAGTCCCAGAGCTGATCCTCATCCAGGTGTATCCGCGAAGGGCATGCGTTGCTTCAGAGCGGAGGTATCCGGACAACCCTGGAATGGAATCCGGGAAATCATTTTAAGGATGCCGGAATCCGGACGGCGAAGGCATTTGCCTGGGTAATGAGAAGCTAATGTTTAAGAAATTCCTGGCATATTAGGGAGGATGCAGTGAGAGAAATACAAAGATAAGGAGATAAGAAGCGAATCAAATGGAATCGTTTTTGAAATATATGCTGCAGGGAGGCAGGACAAGTGAAGCAGCGCACTTACATTGCAATTGATCTGAAATCTTTTTATGCCTCCGTGGAATGTCGGGAACGGGGGCTTGATCCGCTGGATACAAACCTGGTGGTGGCGGATGAGAGCCGGACAGATAAGACCATCTGTCTTGCGGTCACGCCGACATTAAAATCCTTCGGCATTCCGGGACGCGCCCGGCTTTTTGAGGTGAAACAGAAGGTACAGGCGGCCAATGCGGGGCGAAGGCAGAGGTTGCGAGGAAAAGGATTTTCCGGAAAATCGCATTTTTATTCGGAGCTTCAAAAGGATCCGACGCTGGCATTGGATTTCCTGATCGCACCGCCGCGTATGGCATATTACATGGAATACAGCACACGAATTTACTCTATTTACATGAAGTATGTGGCGCCGGAGGATGTGATCGTTTATTCCATTGACGAGGTGTTCATTGATGTGACTTCTTATTTGGATACCTATGGACTTACACCACGAGAACTTGCCATGAAAATGATCCTGGATGTGCTGGAAAATACCGGCATCACTGCGACAGCAGGCATCGGCACGAACCTTTATCTTTGTAAGGTGGCCATGGATGTTATGGCAAAGCATATCCCGGCAGATGAGAATGGTGTCCGGATTGCAGAACTGGATGAGATAACTTATCGGAAAGAATTCTGGTCCCATCGCCCTATCACGGATTTCTGGAGAGTTGGACGCGGCTATGCAAAGAAACTGGAATCCTACGGCATGTATACCATGGGCGATGTGGCAAGGTGTTCCGAGCAAAACGAAGACCTGCTTTACCGGCTGTTCGGTGTCAATGCGGAGCTTTTAATTGATCATGCATGGGGGTGGGAGCCCTGCACGGTGGAAGCAGTCAAGGCATACCGCCCGGAAAACAACAGCATCAGCTCCGGGCAGGTGCTGCAGTGTCCTTACGATGCGGAAAATGCAAGGACTGTGATGCGGGAAATGGCCGATGCCCTATCGCTTGACCTGGTGGATAAGCGCTTGGTGACAGATCAGATCGTGATTACGGTCGGTTATGATATTGAGAACCTGACAGACCCGGAGCGCAGGAAAAAATATCGCGGATCGGTTGTCACAGACCGCTACGGACGTCAGGTTCCGAAGCACGCCCACGGCACAGAAAATCTGGACGGCTTCTCATCCTCCGCACAGAAAATCATGGAGGCAGCCGCGGCTCTGTATGACCGCATCGTCGATAAAAATCTGCTGATCCGCAGGATGAATATCACCGCCAATCATGTAGTGAATGAAGCATCGGCGCGGAACAAAGAAGACGCATACGAGCAGCTGGATCTTTTTACGGACTATGCAGCATTGGAAAAAAAGAAGAAGGCTGAGAAGGAAAAGCTTGCGCGGGAGCGTAAGCTCCAGGAGGCAGAATTGAACATCAAGAAGCGCTTTGGAAAGAATGCCATCCTGAAGGGGATGAATTTCCAGGAAGGGGCGACGGCCAGAAGCAGAAACGAGCAGATCGGAGGGCATAAGGCGTGAACGAATATGAAGATATCATTCATCTGCCGCACCATGTCTCGAAGAAGCATCCGCAGATGTCTATGCTGGATCGGGCGGCACAGTTCTCGCCCTTTGCAGCGTTGACCGGCTATGATGCAGCGGTGGAGGAAACGGCCAGACTGACCGACCGGCGGATCGAGCTGGACGAGTATGAAGCGCAGCATCTCGATGAACGGTTACAGGAGCTCTCTGAGCATTTGCCGGAGCATCCGGAAGTCAGCATTACCTACTTTCTGCCGGATGCCCGGAAGGATGGCGGTGAATACATTACCGTGACAGGCTGCGTAAAGAAGATGGATCATTATGAACGCAGGATCATTTTGATGGATGGTACATTGATTCCCATTCATGAGGTGATTCAAATCAACGGCGAACTGTTTTACAGGAGATAAGTATATGATGTCAAAGGATGAGTATTTAATCACGGAACCGCCCATTAAGGCATTGACTGTTTTTGCAATGCCTATGATTCTCGGCAGCTTTTTTCAGCAGGTATACAATATGGCGGATTCCATCATTGTCGGACAGTTTGTCGGCTCTTCTGCGCTGGCAGCTGTCGGGGCCTGTGCTGCACTGACGAATGTTTTCATTTGTGTGGCACTGGGCGCCGGCGTCGGTGCCGGTGTACTCGTGAGCCGCTATTTCGGTGCCCACAATTACGGAAAAATGAAGACCATTGTATCAACGTCGCTGATCAGCTTTTTGCTTTTGAGTATTTTCCTCGGCGTCTTTGGCTTCTGTCTGTCGCATCTGATGATGCGTGTCCTGCAGACGCCAGGAGATATACTGGATGAGGCTGTGCTGTATTTGCGGGTCTATTTTCTGGGCTTTCCGTTCCTGTTTATGTACAACATCCTGTCAACCATGTTCAATTCCATCGGCGACTCAAAAATTCCTTTGGGGCTTTTGATCTTCTCCTCTGTCCTGAATATTTTCATGGATCTCTGGATGGTCGCCGGTCTTGGTCTCGGTGTGTTCGGCGCGGCGCTGGCAACATTAATTGCACAAGGCATTTCCGCCGTGTTTTCGCTTCTGATTTTCCTGTATCGGATGCGGCAATATCAAAGCCCGTTTGCCTGGTTTGACAGGCATGAGCTGTATGCTACGCTGCAGATTGCAGTGCCTTCGGTTCTCCAGCAGTCTACCGTGTCCATCGGAATGATGATCGTACAGGCTGTTGTCAATCCCTTCGGTACGCAGGCCCTCGCAGGGTATGCGGCAACGATGCGCGTGGAGAGTGTTTTTTCGCTGATCTTTGTATCTATCGGCAATGCTGTTTCGCCGTATGTAGCGCAGAACTTTGGCGCAAAAAAGCCCGAGCGCATCAAAAAAGGCTATCATGCGGCATTGGCGCTGGATGTATGCTTCGCCGTTCTTGCATTTCTGCTGATTGAAACATTGCATACACAGATTGCGGCGCTGTTCCTGGGCAAAGACGGAACTGCCTTGGCCTATCAGGTATCCGGGGATTATATGAAATGGCTCGGCTACTTTTTCATTTTCATGGGAATCAAGATGGCAACGGATGGCGTTCTTCGCGGGCTCGGCATCATGCGACCGTTCCTTATTGCCAATATGGTGAACCTTGCGATACGTATGTCTGTTGCGCTGATTTTTGCGCCGCGATTCGGTATCGCGTTTGTCTGGCTTGCTGTGCCGGCCGGCTGGTTTGCCAATTTTCTGATTTCTTATGCGTCACTCAGAAAATTCTGGACAAGGAATGAAGCAGCTGTTGGTGCCTGAACCGTTGCGTGATTTAAACTTTTTCGCACTTTGCGTGCGCATTGTGCTACACTAGTCTCCGTTGCTAAAGGAAAATAAGGAGGCTCATTGTATGGAAAAGTTTTTTAAATTGAAGGAGAAGGGTACGAACGTGCGTACCGAGATGATTGCCGGTCTCACGACATTCATGACCATGGCCTATATTCTGGCTGTGAACCCGAGTATTCTTGGCACAACGGGCATGGATGCAGGCGCGATTTTTACGGCGACGGCATTGGCATCGGCAGTTGCATCCTTCTGTATGGCGTTTTTGGCAAATCTGCCGTTTGTTCTTTCGGCAGGTATGGGACTCAATGCATACTTTGCGTACACGGTGGTGGCTGGCATGGGATATTCCTGGCAGGTCGCATTGACGGCAGTATTTGCTGAGGGTCTGGTGTTCGTTCTGCTTTCGCTTACCAATGTGCGTGAAGCGATCTTTAATGCGATCCCGCAGACCTTGAAGTATGGCGTGTCGGTCGGCATCGGTCTGTTCATCTGCTTCATCGGTCTTCAGAATGCCCACATTGCGGTGGATTCTTCTACACTGGTGACGATCTTCAGCTTTTCACAGTCGGTGAAGAGCGGTACCTTCAATTCGGAGGGAATCACGGTACTGCTGGCGCTGCTCGGTATCATCATCACGGGATACCTGGTGATCCGCGGCGTGAAGGGCAATATTCTGCTCGGTATCCTGATTACCTGGATTCTCGGCATTGTCTGCCAGCTGGCGGGACTGTATGTGCCGAATCCGGAGGCCGGCTTCTACAGCCTGATCCCTTCGAGCATCATTTCTGCGCCGGCGTCCATTTCATCGACGCTCTTCCAGTTCGATTTTTCCATCATTACCGCGCATCCGTTGGATTTCTTCTCGGTGCTTTTTGCATTCCTGTTTGTAGATATCTTTGATACGCTCGGCACACTGATCGGATGTGCTTCCAAGGCAGACATGCTGGATAAGGACGGTAAGCTTCCGGAAATCAAGGGTGCACTGCTGGCAGATTCCATCGGCACGATGCTTGGCGCATGCCTCGGCACCTCGACCATCACAACCTTCGTGGAGTCCAGCTCCGGTATCGCGGAGGGCGGACGATCCGGTCTTACGGCGTGTGTTTCCGGTATTCTGTTCCTGTTGGCGCTGTTCTTCTCGCCGATTTTCCTGGCGATTCCGAGCTTTGCAACGGCGCCGGCCCTGGTGATCGTCGGTTTCCTGATGATTCAGCAGGTGGTGAAGGTGGAATGGGATGATCTGCTGGAGGCCATTCCGGCGTATATCGCGATCTTTGCGATGCCGTTCCTGTACTCCATCTCTGAGGGTATTTCCCTTGGCATTATCTCTTATGTGCTGCTGCATGTAGCCGCCGGCAAGCGCAAGGAGGTCACACCGCTCATGTATGTGCTTGCGGTTCTGTTTGTTCTGAAGTACATCATGCTGTGATATGAAAAAAATACTTTTCGTCTGCCACGGCAACATCTGCCGCAGTCCGATGGCGGAATTTGTTATGAAGGATATCGTTGTGAAGGCGGGATTGTCGGCGAAATTTGAGATTGCCTCTGCGGCGACAAGCACAGAGGAGATCGGCAATTCTGTTTATCCGCCGGCACGGCGCAAGCTGGCGGAGCACGGCATCTCCTGTGAGGGGAAGACAGCCCGGCAGCTTACGCGCAAAGATTATGAAAGCTATGATCTGCTGATTGCGATGGACCATAACAATCTGCGGAATCTGCGGCGCATGCTGGGAGAGGACACAGAAAATAAAATTCATCTGCTGATGGAGTACACCGACCGCCCCGGTGAGGTGGCAGATCCGTGGTATACGGGGGATTTTGAAGAGACCTGGCAGGATGTTCTGGCAGGCTGCACCGGGCTCCTGAAGCAGCTGCGGTTCTAAACAGTTATCTAAATCTTTACTTTATCTCTGCTGTGCAGCACATAGGCCAGCACCAGCATGCCTAGGCAGGGCAGTACATTTACTGCCATACCGATGCGCAGGCCGACGGACTGGGCAACGATGCCGATAACCCAGGGCATCATTCCCCCAAGGCCTGCGGCGGGAAGCATAATTCCCATACTGGCGGCGGTCGTCATTTTGCCGGCGCAGGATACAATGGTGGGGTTCAGACCTGCAATGGATAGAGAGAAGCCCAGCAACAGCAGAAGCGCTGGGGCCTGACTGCGGGCCAGCACCAGCCCGAGGTAAAAGATCACGCATCCTGCCGCCATGATAAGCATTGCACGACGCGGATTTTTGGGCGAGAAAACGAACGCCAGCAGCAGACGTGCGACCATTGTTGCGCCCCACAGCAGCGTGACGGTGTAGGGACTGACAGCAGCGGTTAAAATGCCGCTGTCCTTAAAATACGTTACCAGCCAGCCGGTCACGCCGGTTTCAGCGGCATTTTGGCAGAAGAGAAGCGCCGTCAGCAGCCAGAAATACCCGCTGCGCAGAAAGCGCCAATCCGTGACAGACTTTGCTTTGCCGGCTGTATTTCCCAACGGCGCAGCGGCAAACAGCAGCCACAGCATACCGCCCAAAACAGCCAGCTGCACCAGCGGTGCATCCTTTGCAATGTATCCGGCCAGCGCGGCCATAAGCGGACATAGGAGAGCACCGCAGGCATAGCAGGCGTGCATTGTGTTCATGCCCTTGGCACGATTGGGAGTATTGTTTCCCACCAACAGCGTGCAGGTATTCATGGTGCAGCCCTTGGCCAGGCCGACCAACAGCCAGCCCAGGGCCAGCAGTGCGGCACCGCCGTGGGGGAGCATCAGGGCATAGCCCAGCGTATACCCGGCCGTCAGCAGCAGTACGGTGGGCTTTGTGCCCAGCTTTTCCGGCAGCAGTCCGCTCAAAAAACCTGCTGCCAGATTGCCGATGTTCAGGATCGAAAGCATCGTGCCGCTCATGTTGTAGTCTAAGCCGCGGCTTTCCTGCAGGGAGCTGACAATAACGCCGGAGCTGATGGCGCAGATGCCGCTTATAAAAAATGCCAGGTAGCCGGACAGGCGTGCGCGATTGTTCATATAAAAACCTCGTATCTCTATATTGCTCTATGTAATACTACAGGCGGACCGGTTCATCACCGGCCCGCCTGCGGCAGTTTATGTACAGTTAAGACGTAAAGGATAGCTCCATCAGAACCATGCGGGAGTCACGGTGGGTACATAGCCGCACAGCTTAGGAATCAACAGGCTGATGTCCGGGATAAAGGTCAACAGCAGCAGCGCGATCAGCATACAGCCATAGAACGGCAGGGTTGCTTTCACGACCTTCTCCATCGGGCGCTTGGCAACGGCAGAACCGATGAACAGTACAGCGCCAACGGGAGGGGTCAGCAGACCGATACCGCAATTCAGAACAACGATGATACCGAACTGGATCGGGTCGATGCCGATGGAGGTTGCAATGGGCAGCAGAATCGGCGTGGCAATCAGGATGATAGGCGCCATATCCATGATGCAGCCCAGCACCAGGATGATCAAATCAAGCAGCAATGCAATCAAGATCGGGTTCTCCGTCAGGTCGGTGATGGCCGTTGCAGCCAGATCCGGCACATGCAGAGTGGTCAGACAGTAACCAAATGCGTTGGAGCAGGCAATCAGAATCAGGACGATGGACAGGGTGTTGATGCATTCGCCCAGCTCGTTCCAGACACCCTTCCAGTCGAGGCCCTTGTAGACAAAGACCGAAACGATCAGGGAGTAGATAACGGCGATTGCGGCGGATTCGGTAGCTGTAAACACACCGCCGACGACGCCGAATACAACGATGATGACAGCAGCAAGTGCCCAGATGGAGGTGCTCAGCTGTTTAACGAAGAACTTAAAGCTGAACTTATCACCCTTAGGGTAATTGCGCTTGACGGAGATGATGTAGGAGCCAACCATCAGGCAGCCGGCCAGCAGAGCGCCCGGCAGATAACCGGCCAGGAACAGGCTGCCTACGCTGATGCCGCCGGCGGTTGTGGCGTAGATGACCATGTTGTGACTGGGGGGAACCAACAGTCCCTCGCAGGAGGAGGTGATGGTAACGGCAGTGGAGAAGTCAGCATCATAACCCTGGTCAACCATCATAGGAATCATGATGGAGCCGATGGATGCGGTGTCCGCAGAGGCAGAGCCGGAGATACCGCCGAAGAAGTAGGAGGCCACAATATTAACCATGGCCATGCCGCCGCGCATCCAGCCGACACAGGCGTTGGCGAGTGCAATCAGCTTTTCGCTGATGCCGCCGGAACCCATGAGCACACCCATGGTGATAAAGAACGGGACAGCCATCAGGCTGAACGAGGAAATTCCCTTAACCATCTGCTGACACAGGGTATTGAAGCTCAATCCCTGCACGCCGAGGCAGAGCACGGTGGACAGCGCAACCGCATATGCGATGGGAAAGCGCAGAAAAATCATGACAAAGAAGCTGCCAAGCAACATGATAATAGCAAGTGTTTGCGGGTTCATTATGCGTCGGCCTCCTTTACAAAAATACTCCTGATGTGGCTGTACAGTGCCTCGATCTCAAAAATGATCATGGCAGCGCCGGCCAGCGGTACAGGGAAATACATCCAAAAACGGGACAGCCAGGGCATCGAGACATAAAAGCCGCGACCGCCGAGGGTAGAAGCATAGTTCCAGCCGCAGATCAGCATCACAACGCCCAGCGCCAGCACAGCGGCATCTGCCAGAATATCAAGCAGCGTCACAACGATCTTGGGCAGATAAGGGTCAAACGCCGTCATGCGGATATGGGCACCGCGGCGAATGGCCAGTGCAGCCGAAAGTACGGCCATGTAGCTCATCAGAGTAAGAACGACTTCTTCCGACCAGGAAGGGTCAGAGATAAACGGAATATAACGGCCTGTGACAGCATATGTGGTGATCAGGATATCGGCAATCAGCAACAGCTTGCAGATAAACAGCACCAGTTTGTATACGATGTCATAGACCAGACGCATTTTGTCGAGCGTTTCAAAGATTTTTGGCATCTCGGCGTCCTCCTTCATAAATAAAGCGGGCGGTGCGGACCAGCCGCTCCGCCCATCATCAGCGACTTGTAATACAGCGGGGGGCTTATTTTGCAAAGTCCTTCAGCTGCTGGTACAGCTCAGCCTGATCCTTGGTGTTCTCTTCAATAACATCGGCGCAGGCATCGGCCCAAACCTGCTTGTCGGTGACTTCAACCACGTTGCAGCCTTCTTCCTTCAGCTGATCCAGAACCTTGTTCTCCTCGGTCTCAGACAGCTGCGCGTTGAACTCCTGTGTATACTTGCCGGCCTCCATGATGCACTCCTGCTGGTTTGCGGTCAGCTTGTTCCAAGCGTTGTCGGTGATCACAACCTGGATAGCACCCAGTGTGTGGCCATCGAGAATCAGAGTGTTGGCAACCTCGGGGAAGGCATTGGACTTGTAGTTGGCGATGGGCTGCTCGGCACCATCAACAACACCGGTCTGCAAAGCGCTGTACAGTTCGCCGAAGGAAACAACGGTCGGGGAAGCGCCCAGGCCTTCCACCATACCATTCATAATAGGGTCATTGGAAACACGCAACTTCATACCCTTCAGGTCCTCGATGCCGGAAACCTCCTTAACGGTGAAGAAGTGCCGGAAGCCCTCCTCGCCGTAGAATATGCCGCGGATGGGAAGACCGATTTCCTGCGGCTCGCTCAGGAACTCCTGTGCCAGGTCAGAGTTGGCAAAATTCCACCAGTGCTCGCGGCTCTCCCAGGTGTAGGGGATGGACAGCAGCTTTGACTTGTTGCAGCCGTAGCTGGTCAGCGCAAAAGCGGAGATACGAGACATATCAATGGTGTCGCCGCCGGCCAGAATGTTGTCCAGAACGTCGTTCTCGGAACCCAGTACACCGGAAGCCTGGATGTCGATGGTGATGGAGCCGCCGGACAGCTCTTCGACCTTTTCCTTAAAGGCAGTAGCGGTCTGGCCAACGATGGTATCCAGCGGGTTAACCTCGGCATAAACCAGGGTTACAGCAGGATCATTGGCAGCGGCGGAAGTGTCGCCGGCAGCCTCAGCGGCTGCAGTGGTGCTGGTGCTGTCGGCCTTGGCTTCTGTGCTGGAAGCAGTGGAAGCACCGCCGCCGCAGGCAGACAGACCCACGGTCATAACAGTAGCCATTGTGAGGGACAGCAGTTTTTTCATCTTCATTTTCGTTTTCTCCTTGCTTTTGCATTATGCTTTGGGCAGTTCTTGAACGGGCACTGCCCTGTTGATAAGTACAGTTTAGCGTATTGCTTTAATTTTGCAATGCGTTTGAAAAAATATGCTGGTTTTCAAAAGTATTTGCAGTCTGGCTTTGTTGTAAATGCACAAACAACAAAAACTGAGATGGGCAGAATGCAATAAAAAAACCTTCCTCTGTTATGGAGGAAGGTAAAATAACACATTAAACTTTTTTTGAACGGTAACGTTTTTTCCTGCAGGCGCGAATCCGCTCGATCAGCGCCTTCTGACCGGAGAACTGGTCGTAGACCGGCTGCACAGCCTCTCGGAACTGCACCAGCTGCGCGGCGCTTAAGGCGGTTACTGTTACTCCCGCAGCACGCATCTGCTGCTCAGAGCTGATTTCCGCCTTGGCCCAAAGGTCTCGCTCCAGCTCCTGCGCTTCTTTCGCACAAGCGAGCACGATTGCGGGGTAGCTTTCATCCAGTGCGGACAGCTGATCCATGGCTTCCTGACTGGCCAGCAACAGCTCCGGGATGCGGGTGTGGCCATCCAGCAGCATGTACTTAGCGACCTCATAGTGACCGGTATAGGCGTAGCTGGGCCAGTTGTTCTCGGCGCCATCAATTTCGTCCTTGGCCAAGGCGCTGTACACATCGTCATAGGTCAGCGGGACGGGCTCGGCTCCCAAGGCACTGATGATGCTCTGCATCATGCTGGATTCGCCGATGCGGATGCGAAGACCCTTCAAATCATCCAGCGTTTCGACCGGGGTGTTGGTGTAAAAATGACGCACGCCTGCATCAAACCAGGCAAGGCCGGTTACGCCGATGCGCTTTTTGATGGAATCCAGAAAGACCTGCCCGATGGGACCGTTCAGCACGTCCCACATGTGCTCGTCATCCTCATAGAGATACGGCAGCTGCAGCACATAGGTTTCGGGGACAAACTCGCCAAGAGACATCACCGAGATACGAGAAAAGTCAATGCCGCCATACTCCATTTGCTCCACCACACTGGTCTCGCTGCCCAGCGCACCGTTGCTGTATACCCGTACCTTCACCCGTCCGTTGGTGCGCGCACTGACACTGTCGGCAAAAGCATAAGCGGCTTCGGTGGTGGGGTAGCCCTCAGGCTGGTTCTCGGCATAACGCAGAATCAGCTCGGGCAGCGGCTCATTCTCCTGGGCTTGCGGGTGTAGCACCAGCCCCACGGCAAGCGCGGCTGCCAGCAGAACAGCAGTCAATGGCAGTGCGGGGTGTAAATGCTTGCTCATGCTGTTGCCCCCTTACGGCTGCGGGCAGCCTCTCGCCGATACTGCGTAGGCGTCTGTCCGGTGTGCTTTTTGAAGGTACGGGCAAAATAGTTGGCATCCCCGTACCCCACCATGCCGGCCACCTCTGTTGTGGAGCGCAGCGGGTCAGACAGAAGGTCACAGGCTGCGCGGATGCGCACTTCGGTCAGGTAGTCCAAAAAACCGATGTGCAGATATTTTTTGAATTGGCTGGAAAGGTACGCCGTGCTGATGCGCAGAATATCGCCGACGCTGTCCAGTGAAAGCTCGTACATGTAGTTCTCGTCAATATAAGTTTTGACCTGCTGCATCAGCAGCTCCATCTTGCTGCCTGTCTTGTCCGGGACGGCATCGGCATCCGGCTCCGGTGCAGACTCTACCGCTGCGGGAGCCAGATCTGCCAGCTTGCGCTCCGCCTCGATTTGGACCAGCGCCTTGCGGATGACGCTCTCGGCCTCATCAGGGACAACGGGCTTTAAGATATAGCCGCAGGCACCCAGACGCATGGCCTCGTAAGCATACTGGAACAAGCCGTAGGCCGTCACAAAAATGATCTTGCAGCCCGGCAGCTTGGCAATTACCTGCCGTGCAGCCTCCAAACCGTTGATGCCTGGCATCTCGATATCCATTAAAATCAGATCAACGTTCAACAGCAGTGACATGTCATGGGCGCGGCGGCCGTTTTCGGCGGTATGGATTTCCGCCTTGTGGCCAAACCGGCGGGCCACAAGGTCTGTCAGTGCTTCGCGCTCCATGATTTCATCGTCCGCAATTAAAATTTTATACATCGTCGTATTCCTCCCCGGTTTCAATCAACGGCAAAAACAAAACGGAGCGGGTGCCCTGCCCCGGGCGTGAGTATAGCTGCAGCGTGCCGGGCGGGTCCAGCAGCTGCAGACGTTCCGCTACATTGTAAATGCCGATATGCTCCCCTGTTTTGGGCGGGGTTTTCAATCGCTCCCGTATTGTGCGCAGGATCCTTCGATCCATGCCAAGGCCGTCATCCTGTACGGCAATGTACAGCCGCTTGTAATGCGGGAGGCGGCGCAGGATGATGCGCACCGTGCCGCCGCTCTCCTTGGGCACAATACCGTGCTTGAAGGCATTTTCCACAAGCGGCTGCAGAATAAATGACGGAATGTGCGTTTCTGTCAAATCAATATCATCGTCGAAGCTCCACGCAATGCGGACACGATCCCCAAAGCGTACATGATAGATGGCAAAAAGCTCATCGATGATGCGTATTTCCCGCGAGAGCGGTACCTGCAGATCATTACTGGCAAGGCTGTATCGCAGAAGCTGGGACAAGGACGAGATGAGCGACTGTGTGCGCGGCGATTGCTCCTCATCCGCCACGCGCAGAATGACGCCCAATGTGTTGAAGAGGAAATGCGGGTCAATCTGGCTGCGCAGCTGCTGCAGACGTGCGCGTTCCATTGTGTTCTGCAATTCCAGAGCCTCGGTCTCACGGCGGTGCAGCTGGTGCTCAATCTCGTTTTTTTCCTGCAGCGTCGCAAGCTGCCGCGCCATCGAATGCTTCATGGTATTGAATGCGCTCGCCAGCTGGCCGATTTCGTCCGGGTGCTGTACATCTACGTCGGGAGTATCGAAGTTGCCGTGGCCGATATCCTGCGATGCTGTGATCAGCTGCTGCATGGGATCCAGCAGACGCCAGACCGCATGGAGGACAAGCATGCCCAGCATAACGCAGGCGATGGTGGTGAAGGTCTCAATTACCTTCAGCTGTGTGTTTAAAGCAGAAAGACTGCTGTAGGTGCTCTGTCCCTCCGAAATGGCAATCTGCAGCAGCTCCGAGGTATATTGCTGCAGATATTTGCCGCAGACAGACAGGCGATTATAATAAAGCTCGGCAGCAGAAGAGCGGTCATTACGCTTCAACGCATCCAGAAGATTTTCCATCAGGGCATCATAATTGTGGTAGGTCGTGCATACAGCATGGACCAGAAGATACTGATCCTCGTCCATCTCGTCCAGCCTGCTGTCGATGCGCCAGAGCCAGGCATTGCAGGTGCTCTCACCGTCCTGCAGGGATTGCAGCAGCATCGTGGTATCACCGGTTTCCCAACGGAAATCAGACAGCACTGCCAGCTGGGATTCCACACCGCCCAAAAATTGGCTAATGGAGTGAAAATTGCCGGTCTGGCTGTCCAGACGATCCAAAACCACCTTGGATTGATAATGATTGACGTACAGCTGCACCAGCAGTGCGGTGAAGAATGCGCCCAGAAAGAGGATGATACGCCCCTTGAGGGTCATGTGACGCTGGAAAAAATTCATGCGGGGGCGCTCCTTTCTGTTGAATTTGCATGATTTTATTGTACAGCCCGGACGAAACATTGGCAAGTGAGATAAAAATATGCTTGTCTTTCGCCTGGCACCGTACCATAATAAGAAATTATACTATTT
>CAVATZ010000058.1:0-13617 GCA_963591655.1 Clostridiales bacterium | reverse complement strand
AAAAATTTTTGCTTGACATCCTCTTTTGTTATAACTTATAATGCGGCCCATAAGCATAAGACATGTAACGGAAGAGCAAAGGCGCTCAGAGCAGATGCTCTGGGCGCCTTTTTGCACATATATTTAGCGTTGCGCTAAAGTGCTGCAGTGATGCAACGTCGAAGTGACGCAACACTAAATAAGACACAGAAAATATGTCTTGAATCACGGAAAGGCTGGTGTGTGCCATGGCAGATATGGTAAAAGTCGAACATTTGAAGAAGAACTTCGGAGATCTTGAGGTGCTGAAGGACATCAACCTGACGGTGCGGGAGGGAGAGAAGCTGGTTATCATCGGACCCTCCGGCTCCGGAAAGTCCACCTTCATCCGCTGCATCAATCATCTGGAGGAGCCCACCAGCGGCAGCATTTCCATCAAGGGAACACCGGTGACGAAGAAAAATCATCTGGAAATGGCTAAAAAATATTCTTCGATGGTGTTTCAGCAGTTTAACCTCTACCCGCATCTGACGGTGCTGGAGAATCTGACGCTGGCACCCACGAAGCTGCAGCATGTGCCGAAGGCACAGGCGAAGGAAACGGCCCTGAAGTGTCTGGACCGTGTAGGGCTCAAGGCCAAGGCCGGAAATTACCCCACACAGCTGTCCGGCGGACAGCAGCAGCGTGTGGCCATCGCCCGGGCGCTGTGTACCAATCAGCCGCTGATCCTTTTCGATGAGCCTACCTCGGCACTGGATCCGGAGATGGTGCAGGAGGTGCTGAATGTTATGGTGGAGCTGGCCAAGGAAAATATCACGATGATCTGCGTGACCCATGAGATGGGCTTCGCCCGACAGGTGGCAGACCGCGTGATCTTCATGGACGGCGGCTATGTGGTGGAGGAAGGCACACCGGAGCATTTCTTTACCGCACCGGAGCATGAGAGAACCAAGGCATTCCTGAGCAAGATTCTGCATTGATCCATAAACCTGGCAACTTCGGCGGTCAATCAAATACACTTTGGCAGCCGGCATTAACTTATAGGAGGAGAAGATTATGAAAAAGAACACAAAGAAGCTTTCCGCAGCGGCAGCACTGGTGATGGCAGCGGCAGCAGCACTGAGCGGCTGCGGTTCCTCATCCACATCCACGACAGCAGCGGCAACCACGGCAGCAGCTTCTGAGGCGGCAGCAGAGGCAGGCACAGCAGCTTCCGGCGACGTCACAGAGGATGTACAGAAGATCATCGACAGAGGTGTCCTGAAGGTAGGATGTAAGTCCGACGTACCGAACTTCTCTCTGCAGAATACGGCAACCGGCGAATATGAGGGCTTTGAGGATGATCTGGCCTACAACATTGCCGGCGAGATCTTCGGCTGCACCGCAGATGAGGCGAAGGAAAAGAAGCTGGTGGAGTTCCAGGGCGTTACCGCAAAGACCAGAGGACCTCTGCTGGAGAACGGTGAGATTGATCTGGTTATCGCTACCTTCACCATTACCGATGAGCGTAAGGAGACCTACAACTTCTCCACACCGTACTATACCGATGCCGTAGGCCTTCTGGTAAACAATGATTCCGGCATCGAGTCCATCGAGGATCTGGACGGCAAGATCATCGGCGTGGCACAGTCCTCCACCACAAAGGACGGCTTCAAGGCCTATGTAGAGGAGAAGGGTCTGGAGGTGAATCCGGAGTTCCAGGAGTTTGACGGTTATCCGGCACTGGCACAGGCGCTGGCAACAAAGCAGATCGACTGCTTCTCTGTAGACCGTGCGATCCTCTCCGGTTATGTAAATGATTCCAACCACATCCTGTCAGATCGTTTCAGCGAGCAGGAGTATGGTGTGGCTTCCGCAAAGGAGAACACAGGCCTGGCTTCTCTGGTAGATGAGAAGGTCAATGCGATGATCGATGACGGTTCCATGAAGACCCTGCAGGATGCGTGGGGCTTACAGTAATCACGCGATCAGGTTGCGAAGGGAATAGCAGGAAAATGCAGGGGGCGCCGCACAAGCTGCTGCGGCGTCCCCTTCCTGTATCAGTTGAGTAAAGGATTGGACATATGATCAAGGGTCTTTTGGATGGGAAGCGCTGGGCGGCGCTGTGGAAGGCATTTCCCGAATACTATGTACCCGGCTTCCTCATGACACTGAAGATAGCCATTGTGGGACTTCTGGTGGCACTGGTGCTGGGTGTGATCTTCGGTATGTTTTCCACCATGCGCTTCAAGCCGGCGAAGCTGCTCTCACGTATCTATGTGGAGTTTCTGCAGAACACGCCGTTGGCGCTGCAGGTGCTGTTCTACTATTCTGTGCTGCCGATGCTGTTCTCGAATTCCGGCTTCCGTATCCCGAAGTTCGCCCTGGGCGTCATCGGTGTGGGTGTCTACCACGGTGCCTATATCGCGGAGGTGATCCGTACCGGCATTGAGGCAGTGCCGAAGGGACAGTCCGAGGCAGCAGCGTCTCAGGGCTTTTCCTATCTGCAGACCATGTACTACATTATCCTGCCCCAGACCATCCGCATCATCATGCCGCCTTTGGCCAATCAGGCCCTGAATCTGGTGAAGAACACCTCGATTCTCGCCATGGTGGCCGGCATGGATCTCATGTACTACACCGATTCCTGGGGCGCAGACCGGGGCTACTTTGCACAGGCCTACTTCACCAGTGCACTGCTGTATTTCGTCATCTGTTTCCCGCTGGCCAGACTGGGACGTTATCTGGAGATTCGTTCCATGCGGCTGCCGAAGCCTAAAAAGATTATGATCGGGGAGGAAGTCTAATGCTTACATTGTTCCAGCAGATTTTCACCTTCGCCAACTTTACCTTTATGATGAAGGGACTTGGCATGACCATTGCCATTGCGATTCTGGCAACCGCCATCAGCATGTTCTTCGGCACCATTCTGGCCCTGATCCGTACCTATGCCGAGGGACCCTTCAAATGGGCGTCCGCCCTGGTGGGGGCCTATACAGAGTTCTTCCGCTGCACGCCGAACCTGCTGTGGATTCTCTGGATTTATTTTACGATCAAAGGAAACAAAATTGCAGTTTCGGTGTTCGCCATTTCCCTCTTTACCTCGGCGGTAATGGCGGAGATCTTCCGCGGCGGTCTCAATTCCATTCCCAAGGGACAGTTTGAGGCGGCCCAGTCCCAGGGCTTCGGCTTTCTGCAGACCCTCTGGTACATTGTCCTGCCCCAGACCTACAAGAAAGTTATTCCGGCACTGCTCAGCCAGGTGATCACCATCATCAAGGATACCTCCTTCCTGAAAATGGTGGATGTGGCGGAGTTCATGCGGAACTGTGCCATTGTTATGGGAAGTATTTATGATGTGAACGGCATGATCATGCTGCTGGCCTTTGAGGCGCTTTGCTACTTCGTGATCTGCTTCACACTGAGCTGTGTGGTCAGAGGCTATCAGAAGACTCTGGTAACGGCCTAGGCCGGGAGGAAAATATGGAGAAATACAACATTACCATCACGCGAGAGTTCGGCAGTATGGGACGCCCCATTGCGAAGGCGCTTTCGGAGCGGCTCGGCATCGAGTATTACGATCGTGACATTGTGGAGGAGGTTTCCCATCAGCTGAATCTGCCGGTGTCGAAGATCAGTGATGTGGAGGAAAGCTCCAAAAATCATTTCCTGGCGGGGATGTTTCCGCTGGGTACAGACACGGAGTACATCCAGGACATGATCTTTGATGTGCAGAAGGACATCATTCTGGAGCTGGCACGGAAATCCAGCTGCATTCTGGTGGGGCGCTGTGCGGATTATCTTCTGCAGAATCAGCCGAATGTGATCAATATCTTTGTCTATGCGCCCTTTAAGGCGAAGCTGGAGAACTGCATCAGTGAGCTGGGAATGACGGAGGATGAGGCAAAAAAGGCCATCATGAAGGTGGACAAGGCGCGGACCGCCTACCACAAGCGCTATGCCGGATACACGCCCTATGATCCGAAGCATAAGCAGCTGATGATCGATTCCTCCCTGCTCGGTGTGGAGGGAACCGCGGATATGATCGCAGAGATCGTGAAGAAGAAATTCGAATAATCAACCGGGCTCAGCGGAAGCTTCGCTTATGGGGTGCCCGGTTGATGCCTTAGCGGCGAGCGTATCAAAGGCTTTGCGTGAGCAAAGCCTTCTCTGTTGACGGGCTCAACAAAAAAGACGGCAGGTTTTCCTGTCGTCTTTTTGAGTGTCGTTATAAGCCGGGTTATGTATTAAGCGGTCATCTATCTAGGACGCATGTCACCATGCGCCTCAAGCAGCCTACCCGAGGGCAGACGAGCAGCCTTGTGCCCTCTGTTTGGCCTTGCTTCGGATGGGGTTTGCAGAGCATCCGACTGTTGCCAGCGGACCGGTAGTCTCTTACACTGCCTTTTCACCCTTGCCGGACGGATCCGGCGGTATCTCTCTGTTGCACTTTCCTGTGAGTCACCTCAACCTGACGTTATCAGGCATCCTGCTCTGTGAAGCCCGGACTTTCCTCTCCCGCATCGCTGCGGCAGCGACCACCTGCGGCACTCGACAAATAATTATGGGCTAAAACCGGAAATAGGTCAAGAGCTTATTTGATATCACGCCAATGGGTAACGTTGTTTTCCCAGATATAGGCATAGTTTTTGGCAAGCTCACGGGCGGTAGCGGGCTTCTTTCCGGTCACGTCCTCGATGTCGGTAGAAGGAATGTCCATCAGACCCTCTGCGATGCTGCCCTCATTGGTGACCATATCGTTGCCGCACCAGGGTACCGGAGATAAGGAGAAATCCTCCGTTGCTGTTCTGGGGATATGCATAGAGTCAAGATAATGGTAAAACTCTTCATGGCTGACAGGGCAGTATTCAATCTTGCGGCCGGACAATTCGCTGAGCATGGCGGCCAGATCACGCTGGGACAGGGACTCACAGCCGCATGCCTTATACGTTGTATTGTCCTTTCCTTTGCCAAGGAGCAGGGCAGCAGCCATTCTGGCAACGTCATCCTTAGGCACATAGGTGGCACGTCCTTCGCCGGCGGTTGTATACCACTTGTTGTCGGACATCAATGCAAGCATCACCGATGTGGTCAGATAATTCTCGAGATAGAGATTGTCCTGCATAAAAACATACTTGATGCCGGTTTCTGCAGCACGTTCCTTGATGTACGTCTCTGTGGCAGTGTGATCGGGTGTCACGTAAACATGCGCGTATCTGGGATCTGAGGCACCGAGGAAAGAGGTATAGGTAATGTGCTGTACGCCGGCGGCAATGGCGGCATCGACGACGTTTTTGTGCTGTCTTACCCGGATTTCGCCGATTGTGACAGCGGACACAATGTAAATCCGGTCTCCGCCCTTAAATGCTTCTGTCATCTCGGCAACATTATCATAGTTGGCCTGCCGGACAGCAACACCCAGCTTTTCCCATTTTTCCTTTTTTTCCGGCTTTAGCCAGGAAAGGTTCGGGCATGTAAAAATCAAATTGGCGGCATCTGTTTCAGAAAGCATAAGTTCTGCGACTCTTCCGCCGAGCTTACCGTCAACACCGGTAACGATATACTTCATTTGCGTATCCTCCATGTTATAAAAGATTCTTTTGTAAGGCAGTGTAGCGCCGGATTTATAGATAATCCAATAGAAATATGTTAGAATCAATAGAAGAATGCTATTACAAGGAGGCGGGAATGAACTCTATTCAGATGGAATGCTTTATATGTGCAGCAGAAACCTTGAATTTTACAAAAACGGCAAAATTATTGTATATCAGTCAGCCGACGGTCACCCATCACATTACATCCCTGGAGAATGAGCTGGGATATGAACTGTTTGAGCGTGTAAATAAGCAGGTTTTTCTGACGCCGGCCGGAAAATATTTTTATAGATCGATGAAGTCCATCGATTCTGAAATCAGCAATGCCGTTTTGCGCGCAAAGAAATATGGGGAAGGATATCGAAAGGAGTTGATCATTGGCTGCGGTTCCTCTGAATTTGAAGAAGGCTTTCTTCCTTTTGTGATACAGGAATTCAAGAAGAAGTACAGCGATATCTATGTCTCCTTTAATATGGATCCGATACGGGAGAAAATGGCACTGCTTCAGGACGAGAAAATGGATGTTTTGTTTTCGACAACCCGGATGATTCATGACAGAAACAGATTTGACTATATTCCGCTTCGCTCTTATCAGATGGTCTGTGTCATGAACCGGGAAAATAAGCTGGCAGAGCGGAATTGCGTTTCGATGGAGGATATCGGAGGGCAAAACCTCATTCTTTTGGATCAGAACTATGCGCCGCCGGAGATGGACGAGCTGCAAAAGAAGATAGAGAAAAGATATCACGCAAACATTATTCATTACCTGTCGGATGTCCGGCTCAGCCATTTGATCATACTTTGTAATATGGGAATTGCGATTATGCCGGAATTTAAATATCAGAAAAATGAGAGCCTGATCGCGGTGCCCTTTGCATGGCATGAAAGGATTTCCTACGGCATTGCCGTGAAAAAGGGCGATGAACGGCCGTATGTCAAGGGGTTTGTGGATATCACAAAGAGGATGTTTTCTGAAAAGCAGGCGTTGGTAGAGGAGATCACCGGGGGAATACCAGCTATGCCCGCCCGACCCGAAAAGCCTTGACACGACCGCTGTGCAGTGATAAAGTACCACTCAATAAAGAAGAAACCAAAGACGGAGAGGAGTAGTCCCCTTTCGAAATCACAGAGAGCCGCTGGCGGTGGGAATGCGGTATGGAGGAATCGGATGAATGGACTCCGGAGGGCGCGACAGAAGTGGAGTATGAAGCGACGGGTTCTGCACCGTTACCAGGCAGCGCATATGTTGGTATGCGAAGAGGGATCCATTTGGATAATGTGAGTGGCACCGCGGATTTGTGAATTCGTCTCATACATGGCTTTGTTTAAGCTGTGTATGAGGCTTTTTTATTTATCAAGAGGAGGCAGATTATGAAGAAAATGATGGCAGGAACGATGGCGGCAGTGATGGCGGCAGCAGCACTGACAGGCTGCGGCAGCTCATCCGGCACAACAGCAGCGACAACGGCTGCTGCAGCAGAGACAGAGAAGGCCGCAGAGACCACGGCAGCCGGCACAGAGGCGGCAGCCGCAGACGGAGAAGGAAAGACCTACAAGGTCGGCATCCTGAAGTACATGGATCATCCGTCCCTGAACCAGATCGAGGAAAATGTATGCAAGGAGCTGGACGCGCTGTCCGCTGACGGCGTGACCTATGAATACAAGGACTATGATCTCAACGGACAGGGCGATGCCTCTGTGCTGAACCAGATGGCCGCACAGCTTCTGGCTGACGGCGTAGATGCCATTGTGCCGATCGCGACACCGGCCGCACAGATTGTGCAGTCCGCAACAGAGGGACAGAATCTGCCGATCGTATTTTCTGCAGTATCGGATCCGGTTTCTGCTAAGCTCGTGGCTTCCATGGAGGAGCCGGGTGCCAACATTACCGGAACCTCGGACTTCCTGAACACCAACGCCATCATGGATCTGATGCTGGCACTGAATCCGGACACCAAGTATGTGGGACTTCTGTATTCCAAGAGCGAGGATTCCTCAGCGGTTCCCATCGAGGATGCGAAGAAGTACCTGGACGAGAAGGGCATCAAGTACATTGAAAAGACAGGCACATCCACCGATGAGGTATCCCAGGCTGTGGATGCGCTGATCGCCGAGGGCGTGGATGCTGTATTCACACCGACAGACAACACCATCCAGAAGGCAGAGCTTGCATTTTATGAGAAGCTGCAGGATGCGGGCATCCCTCATTATGCAGGTGCGGATTCCTTCGCACTGAACGGTGCATTTGTCGGCTACGGCGTAGACTATGAGAATCTGGGCAAGGAGACCGCAGACATGGTGGCAGAGATCCTGGATCAGGGTGCAGATCCCGCCAAGACAGCGGTAAAAACCTTTGACAACGGCATTGCCACCATTAACACAGAGACCTGTGAGAAGCTGGGCCTGAAGCTGGACGATGTAAAGGCTGCCTTTGCGCCCCTCTGCACACAGATCGTAGAGACCACAACACAGCAGTCCTTTGACTGAGCTGTAAGCGCTTAGCACCGCATCGATTTGCGGTGCTGAACCATTTTATCGGAAAGGCAGGAAGCGAATTTGACGGGATTTTTGACGGCAGGCATTATACGGACGGCGATGGAGGTCGGACTGGTGTATTCACTGGTGGCGCTGTCTCTGTTTATCAGCTACAGCATACTGAACATCTGTGACCTCTCCACGGACGGCTGCTATACTCTGGGCTGTGCTGTGGGGGCCATGGTCACCATCGCGGGACATCCGATCCTCGGCATCCTTGCGGCAATGCTGGCGGGCGTTTGCTCCGGGTACGTAACCGCACTCTTGCAGACCCGCTTCGGTGTGGAAAGCATCCTGGCAGGCATCATTGTGAATACGGGCCTCTACACCATCAATCTGGCGGTGATGGGCTTTTCCTCCAATGTTTCCATTTTCGGAACGGCCACTGTTTTCTCCATGTTCAAGGGTCTGTCCCAGAGCAGCTTCTGGCAGAGCTGGAGCAGTCTGATTCTGCTGGCGCTGATCCTGCTCTGCAGCTGTTTCTTGATCCGCTGGTTCCTGGGCACCCGTCTGGGACTGTCCATCCGGGCCACCGGCGACAGCCCGGCCATGGTGCGTGCCTCATCCATCAATCCGGCCTTCACCATCACCGTGGGCCTCTGCGCCGCGAACGCGCTGACGGGTCTCGCGGGTGCGCTGATCGGCCAGTACAACAAAACCTGCGACATCAACCTGGGCACCGGCATGGTGACCATCGCGCTGGCGTCACTGGTTATCGGAGAGACCCTTTTCGGACGGGCGCGGATGCTGACCCGTATCTTTGGCGTGGTGCTGGGCTCCTGCCTGTACCGCTTCGTGATTTCCCTGGCGCTTCGGCTGAATGTGCCCACAGAGGCCTTCAAGCTGGTATCTGCACTTATCGTGGCCATTGCCATTGCCATGCCCCGGGCGCGGCAGCTCATCGGCTTTGAGGCCAAGAAGCGAATGGCCATGCGGGAAAGAAGACGGCAGAGAGGAGGCAGCCATGCTTAAGCTCGAAGGCATTTCCAAAACCTTCAATCCGGGAACGGTCAATGAGAAGAAGGCGCTCAACAATCTGTCGCTGCAGTTAAATGAAGGCGACTTCGCCACCATTGTGGGCTCCAACGGTGCCGGCAAGTCTACCTTGTTCAATGCCATTGCGGGCAGCTTCCTGACGGACAGCGGGTACATCGAGCTGGACGGTGAAGACATTACCTTTCAGCCGGAGCATATCCGGAGCCGCCGTATGGGCCGCCTGTTCCAGGATCCGCTCATGGGAACCGCGCCGCACATGACCATTGAGGAGAACATGTCTGTGGCTTACCTGCGGGCCGCAAAGCACAGCTATGCGGTGTTCAGCCGGGTGACGAAGGCAGAGAAGCAGCGCTTCCGGGAGCAGCTGAGCCTCCTGAACATGGGGCTGGAGGACCGGATGAACCAGCCGGTGGGGCTTCTTTCCGGTGGACAGCGGCAGGCTCTGACGCTGCTGATGGCCACCATGGTGACGCCGAAGCTGCTGCTTTTGGACGAGCATACCGCTGCCCTGGATCCGGCTACAGCGAAAAAGGTGCTGGAGCTGACCAAGTCCATTGTCGCGGAGCGGAATATCACCTGCCTGATGGTGACTCACAACATGAACCAGGCCCTGGAGCTGGGCAATCGTACACTCATGATGAACCGGGGAGAGATTGTTTTTGATACCTCCGGTGCGGAGCGGGCCGGTATGACGGTGGAGGATCTTCTGGAGAAGTTCGCCGTGGGTGCCGGAAAAGAATTCAACAATGATCGTATCCTTCTTTCTACAAAGGAAGGCGTGTAGAAATAAAAGAAAGTTCCGCCGATTTCTTGAAGCGGGGCTTTCTTTCTATTATAATAGAAGCAGACAGAAGCGAAAGGAGGCTCGTTTATGTTGAAAAAACATTTCGTGATTACCATCGGCAGACAGTACGGCTCAGGCGGACGCATCGTAGGAAAGCGGCTGGCGGAAAAGCTGGGTATTCATTTTTATGACAATGACATTCTGAAGCTGACCTCGGAGCGGGCGGCCATCGGTGAGGAATATTTCCGGCTGGCGGATGAGAAGGCCGGCAACAACATTTTGTACAAGATCATTGACAGCATGAAGCCGGATATCGGCAAGCCGAAGCTGGACGAGAGCATTGTATCGCCGGAAAATCTTTTCCGTTTCCAGGCAGAAGTGCTGCGGGAGATCGCAAAAAATGAGACCTGCATCATCGCGGGCCGCTGCAGCAACTACATCCTGACCGAAGCCAATATGGAGGATCATGTGGACTTCTTCGTCTATGCGGATCTGGTGACCCGGACGAAGCGCGCCATGGACTACTGCAAGGTGGATGAGCAGGAGGCGCTGCGGAGAATCCGCAAGATCGACAAGGAACGTAAGGAATACCACAAGTACTATACCGGCGAGGACTGGATGCAGCCGGACAATTATGACCTGATGATCAACGCTTCCCGCATCGATTATGATGAGATGGAGGCTCTGATGCTGGATTATATTCGAATGAGGGGATTTGTAGAGTAATGAACAGAACGATTGGCGGCGCAGGCAGAGCGCTGAGAGGCGAAATGACGGTACCGGGGGACAAAAGCATTTCCCACAGAGCGGTAATGCTGGGGGCTCTATCGGAGGGCACCACCCATGTACAGGGCTTCCTGAACGGTGCGGACTGCCTGTCCACCATCGGCTGCTTCCGGAAAATGGGGATCGACATCCGGCTTTCTGACGATGAAACGGAGCTCTGGATCGAGGGCAGAGGGCTTCATGGCCTCAAGGCTCCCGGGGAAATGCTGGACTGCGGCAATTCCGGCACCACCACCCGGCTGCTTTCCGGGATTCTGGCGGCCCAGGACTTCACGGCGGAGCTGACGGGCGACGCCAGCATACAGAAGCGGCCCATGGGGCGCGTGATCCGGCCTCTGACAGAAATGGGGGCGCGGATTTCCTCCCTGCAGGGAAATGACTGTGCACCGCTGCATATCGAGGGCAGCCGGCTGCATGGCGTTCGCTATGCGTCGCCGGTGGCTTCGGCGCAGGTGAAGTCGGCCATTCTTTTTGCAGGACTTTATGCGGATACTTCCACAACCGTTCATGAGCCGGCTCTCTCCCGGGATCATTCCGAGCGGATGCTGCGGGCACTGGGCGCAGAGGTGGAAACGAAAATCCTTCCAGACGGCAGTGCCGAAATCACAGTGCAGCCGGCGGCGAAGCTGACTGCACCCGGGGAGACACTGCTGGTGCCCGGTGACATTTCCAGTGCGGCATATTTTATTTCCGCGGCGATGCTGGTGCCGGGCTCGGAGCTTCTGATCCGGAATGTGGGCGTCAATCCCACCCGGGACGGCATCCTGGAGGTATACCGGAGCATGGGTGCCGACATCACCCTCCTGAATACCCGTCTGTCCGGTTCGGAGCCGGTGGCTGATCTTCTGGTGAAGCATGCACCGCTGAAGGGCACGGTGATCGGCGGTGCCGTGATTCCGCGTCTCATTGATGAGCTCCCCATGATTGCGGCTGTGGCAGCGGCGGCTGAGGGAGAGACGGTGATCCGGGATGCAGCGGAGCTGAAGGTCAAGGAGTCGAATCGCATTCGCGTCATGACAGAGGGACTCACGGCCCTGGGCATTGACTGTCGGGAAACCGAGGACGGCATGGTGATTCAGGGACAGGGTACCGGACTCACACTGAAGCATGCGGAGATCGACAGCCATAAGGACCACCGGATTGCCATGACCTTTGCGGTACTGGGACTTTTGCAGAAGGAAGGCGAGCTCACCATCCGGGATGCGGACTGCATCGACATTTCCTATCCGGCTTTTTTTGAAGATTTGGAAAAAATCTGTTGACAGATGATTTGTGATTTGCTATCATACACGAGTCGCTGATGCGCAGCGACTTGTTATGGCGGATTGGTCAAGCGGTTAAGACGTAGCCCTCTCACGGCTGAATCCCGGGTTCGATTCCCGGATCCGTCAGTAAGTCTCAAGCGAGTGCTTGAGACTTTTTATTGTTTTTGGAAAAGGAGCCCTGCCACTATGAAAAACATCAAGGAGTACCGAAATATCGTATTCGATATGGGGGACGTGCTGATTGAGTACGAATCCGATCTCGTGACAAAGCATTATACCGAGGATCCGGCGGTGATCCGGGAAATACACAATGTGATGTTCTGCTCTCAGGAGTGGTTCAAGCTGGACGGCGGCCTCATCACCGAGGAGGTGGCGGAATCCCGCTGGCTGCCGCGGATGTCCTCCGATGCAGTGCGGGAGATTGCTAGACTGGCCTTCCGGGATTGGCATCTCTACAACATGTGGGCGAAGCCGGGCATGGAGGAGGTCGTGACCGCCCTGAAGGCCCGGGGACAGCATATCTATATCCTGTCCAATGCAAGCCTCCGTCTGCCGGACTGCTACCGCGAGGTGATGCCTCGGGCAGAGCTCTATGACGGTGTGTTCTTTTCGGCAGAGGAGAAGTGCGTGAAGCCCCAGGATGTGATTTTCCAGCGCTTCTTCCGCCGCTTCGGCCTGCAGCCGGAGGACTGCTTCTTTATTGACGATCTGCCGGAGAACATCGAAGGTGCTGCGGCGGTGGGCATGGACGGCTATGTTTTCCGGGACGGAAAGGCCGAGACCCTGCGGAAGGTGCTGGAGGTCTGAGGGATGTCCGGGGTAATGTCTTCGGCGGTGAAGATCCGGCGAAAGGGAAATACACCGGTTCTCCGACTGCAGGAGGGAGAAAAGGGACTGCAGGTTCTGTGCTCTCCGCTGCTCGAAAAAACCGGTCTGGTGCGGCATGGCTTTTCCACCCGCTTCGGCGGTGTCAGCACGGGGATTTATGAAAGCATGAACCTGAGCTTCACCCGGGGAGACCGGGAGGAAGCGGTGCGGGAAAACTACCGGCGCATGGCAGAGTTTCTCTCGGTGCCGCCGGCGCGTTTCGTGCTGACCTACCAGACTCACACGGATAACATTCGTAAAGTAACGGAAGAGGATGCGGGAAAGGGGCTGACCTGTCCCCGGGATTACGGGGATGTGGACGGTCTCATCACCAATGTGCCGGAGCTCTGTCTCGGTGTGTTCTGGGCGGACTGCGTGCCGATCCTTCTGCTGGATCCGGTCCATCATGCCATCGGCGCAGTGCATTCCGGCTGGCGCGGCACGGTGCAGCGCATCGGCGCGAAGGCGGTGGCGGCGATGGGTACTGCCTACGGTACCCGTCCTGCGGATGTGCTGGCGGTGATCGGCCCCAGTATCTGTCGGGACTGCTATGAGGTTTCCGAGGATGTGGCGCTGCGCTTCCGGGAAGAATTTCCGGAGGCGGAGGGAATTCTGACGGACAAGGGAAGAAATGCCGCCGGAGAGCAGAAGTATCTGCTGGATCTCTGGGTAGCGAATCGTCATATTCTGCTTTCGGCGGGCTTATGTCAGGAGAATCTGGAAATCACGGATATCTGCACCTGCTGCAATCCGGCGCTTATGTTTTCGCATCGTGCCGCGGGAGACCGCAGAGGGAACAACGGTGGATTTATTTCGCTGCGGGGGATATAAT
>CAVATZ010000057.1:0-13629 GCA_963591655.1 Clostridiales bacterium | reverse complement strand
GTAGAGCAACTGATTTGTAATCAGTAGGTTTTCGGTTCGAGTCCGAATATCGGCTTTGACCTGAGCGAAAGCTTAGGTCTTTTTTTAAAACTACAGAATAGTGTGGAACCGTAGCTCAGTTGGTTAGAGCAGTCGGCTCATAACCGATCGGTCCAGGGTTCAAGTCCCCGCGGTTCCAGTAGAGCGTTTTGCATCAGGCAAAACGCGGAACGATCTGACATGCATCTTCGATGCATGCTCGCCGCAGGCGAGTTCGTTGAGAACTACCAGTTCGAAACGAATCCTTGTCGAATGACCCATAACTCGAAAAATCATCCCCGCGGGGATGATTTTTCTTTATCAAAACATTAGCAATCACTATTGCCGAGTGCTAACAACTGTGCTATACTCTACTCTGCTTGCAAAAGAAAGCAACATTCTTCCCTATCCATAGGATATAGGAAAAGAATACATATAGAAAAGAGGTAATCATATGGCACAAAAGGGCAGTTTATCCATTAACAGTGAAAACATTTTCCCGATCATCAAGAAGTGGATGTATTCCGATCAGGACATCTTTGTACGTGAGCAGATTTCCAATGCCTGCGATGCGGTGACGAAGCTGGAGAAGCTGGCGCTCATCGGCGAGTGGGAGAAGCCGGAGAGCTACAAGGGCCGCGTGGACGTGACCGTGGATGCCGAGAAGAAGACCATCTCCTTCCGGGACAACGGTATCGGTATGACCGCTGAGGAGGTAGAGAAGTACATCAACCAGATCGCCTTCTCCGGCGCCACAGACTTCATTCAGAAGTACAAGGACAAGGCCAACGATGACCAGATCATTGGACATTTCGGTCTGGGCTTCTACTCCGCCTTTATGGTGGCAGATCTGGTGGAGATCGATACGCTTTCCTATCAGAAGGATGCAAAGCCCGTGCACTGGGTATGCAACGGCGGTACCGAGTACGAGATGAGCGAGGGCAGTAAGGAGAGCCAGGGAACCGAGATCACCCTGCATTTGAACGACGACTGCTTGAAGTATGACAATGAGTGGGAAATCCGCACCATTATCGATAAGTATTGCTCCTTCATGCCGGTGGAGATTTATCTCAGCAAGCTGCCGAAGGACAGCCAGACCATCATGGCGGATGAGAAGCAGGACGGCGATGTGGTCCTGGAGGAAATTCCGGAAAAGACCACCAAGGACGCCGACGGCAAGGAGCATACCGAGAAGGCTCAGCTGAAGATCGAGAAGCGGCCGGAGCTTATGAATGAGACGCATCCGCTCTGGGGCAAGACACCTTCCGAGTGTACGAGGGACGAGTACATCGAGTTCTACCATAAGGTGTTCCACGACTATAAGGAGCCGCTGTTCTGGATCCACCTCAATATGGACTATCCCTACAATCTGAAGGGCATTCTCTATTTCCCGAAGATCAACATGGAATACGAGTCCATCGAGGGAACCATTAAGCTGTACAACAACCAGGTATTTATCGCCGAAAACATTAAAGAAGTCATCCCCGAGTACCTCATGCTCCTGAAGGGCGTTATCGACTGCCCGGATCTGCCGCTGAATGTTTCCCGTTCCCAGCTGCAGAATGACGGCTTCGTGAAGAAGATTTCCGATTACATCACCAAGAAGGTGGCCGACAAGCTGTCCGGCATGTGCAAGACCGACCGTGAGACCTACGAGAAGTACTGGGACGACATTGCACCCTTCATCAAGTACGGCTGCCTGCGGGACCAGAAGTTCTGCGAGAAGATGACGGATTACATCCTCTTCAAGGATCTGAACGACAAGTACAGGGCGCTTCCGGAGTGTCTGGAGGTCAACAAGATCGATCCGGATGAGAAGCAGGCGGAAGAGAAGTCTGAGGATAATGCTGCCGGCGCAGAGGAGGAGAAGAAGCCGGAGGAGAAGGCTGCGGAAGAGAAGAACAAGGTGATCTTCTACGTGACGGATCCGGTACAGCAGAGTCAGTATATTGCCATGTTCAAGGCGGCCGGCAAGGATGCGGTGATTCTGCCGGAGAAGATCGATCAGCCCTTCATCACAGAGCTGGAGGCCCGGAACCAGGGCGTGCACTTCAAGCGCATCGATGCGGATCTCGAGAAGGAGTTCCAGGCAGAGACCAGCGAGGAGGAGCAGAAGACCCTGGAGGAGAAGCAGGGCACACTGGAGACCTACATCCGCACGGCTACCGGACGGGACAAGCTGAAGGTGAAGCTCCAGAAGCTGACCTCCGCGAAGACCGCGGCGATGCTCTCCGTGTCCGAGGAATCCCGCCGTATGAACGATATGATGAAGATGTATGCCATGAAGGGCATGCCTATGGGAGACCTTTCTGTGGAGGAGACACTGATTCTCAATGCCGAGCATCCGCTTGTTAAGTATCTTTCCGAGCATGGTGAGGATGACAGCACGAAAATGATCGCCGAAGAGCTTTACGACCTGGCACGGCTGCAGCAGGCTCCGCTCAATGCCGAGGACATGGCGGCCTTCGTGGAGAGAAGCAACGAGCTGCTGATCACACTGACCAAATAAGCGGATTTCGGGGCTCCTGTGAACAGGATTCTGGACATTCTGTATACTTGACGGAGAAACTTCTATTTAATATAATGCTTTTGTTGCAGACGACCCGGACGAGAGGATTGAGAATGAATCGAGACGTGAATTTCGCGAAGAACGGAAATCATATGAGCCGGACAGGGATTTTCTGCGTTATGAACAACAAGGCGGGAAGATCCGGTGCAGCAGTAAACAGTCTATAAATTCAAGGGAACAGCATGCTTATGCTGCTCCCTTTTTTTGCATGAAAATTCGTGCAGCAGCGGAAAGGAGAAAATGGTGAAAAAGGTAGCAGTCATCATGGGAAGCGATTCGGATCTTCCGGTAGTGGAAAAGGGCATTGAGGTTTTGAAGGAGTATGGGGTGCCCTTTGAGGTGCATGTGTATTCTGCACACAGAACACCGGAGGAGGCCGGTGCCTTTGCAAAGTCGGCACGGGCCCAGGGCTTCGGCGTACTGATCTGTGCTGCCGGCATGGCTGCGCACCTGGCCGGTGCCTTTGCGGCCAACACCACTCTTCCGGTCATTGGCATTCCCTGCTCCAGCAAGGTACTGGAGGGTATGGATGCCCTGCTTTCTACTGTGATGATGCCGCCCGGAATTCCGGTGGCCACAGTGGGCGTGAATACCGCAAAGAATGCAGCATTGCTGGCCATTGAGATTCTGGCCGTGACAGAGGAGAGTCTGGCAGAGAAGCTTCAGGCCGACAGAGATCGGAATCATGAGAAGATCATGCAGAAGGATCAGGAGCTGTCAGCACGGTTTAACACATTGGCTTAAGAGGAGTAAAGGAGAACGACATGAAGAGTTACAGTGAGGCTTACAAGGAAGCAGGCGTAGACATTACCGCGGGCTACAAGTCCGTGGAGCTGATGAAGCAGTATGTGGCAAGAACCATGACCGAGGGTGTGGCCTCCGGTCTCGGCGGCTTCGGCGGTCTTTTTGAGCTGCCGGAGGGCTACAAGAAGCCGATTCTCGTATCCGGCACTGACGGCGTGGGCACCAAGCTGAAGCTGGCGTTCCTGCTGGAGAAATATGACACTGTAGGCATCGACTGCGTGGCCATGTGTGTGAATGATGTCATCTGCTGCGGCGCAAAGCCCCTGTTCTTCCTGGACTACATTGCCTGCGGCAAGAACGTACCGGAGAAAATTGCGGATATCGTAAAGGGCGTAGCCGAGGGCTGCGTACAGGCGGATTCTGCACTCATCGGCGGCGAGACCG
The DNA here is from genome assembly GCA_963591655.1 of Clostridiales bacterium. GTDB lineage: Bacteria > Bacillota > Clostridia > Lachnospirales > Lachnospiraceae > Oribacterium. The sequence goes on along the minus strand of CAVATZ010000057.1, from coordinate 9,854 downwards.
CAGAGATGCCGGGCTTCTATCCGGAGGATGAGTATGATCTGGCGGGCTTCTCTGTGGGCATCGTAGATAAGGAGAAGATTGTCGACAACAATTCCATGAAGGCGGGAGATGTGGTTATCGCGCTTCCCTCCAGCGGCGTGCATTCCAACGGCTTCTCCCTGGTGCGGAAGGTCTTCGACATTGACCATATGACGAAGGAGGCTGCACTGGCACCCGTAGAGGAGCTGGGCGGCAAAGGCATTGGCGAAGCCCTGCTGACACCGACCGTGATCTATGTGAAGCCGGTGCTGAAGCTCCTGGAGAAGGTGACGGTAAAGGGCATCAGCCACATCACCGGCGGCGGCTTCTATGAGAACATTCCGCGGTCCATTCCGGATGGTCTGGGCGCAAAGATCAACAAGGATGATGTTCGTGTGCTGCCCATCTTCGATCTGATCCAGAAGACCGGAAATATCGATACCCGTGATATGTTCAATACCTACAACATGGGTGTGGGCATGAGCATCGTGGTGGCACCGGAGGATGAGGCCGAGGCCATCCGCATTCTGCAGGAGAACGGTGTAGAGGCTTATCATCTGGGCGAGATCGTGAAGTCCGATGACAAGGTGATTCTGAACTGAGGAGGAAGGGACAATGACTTACGAGGTACATAAGCTGGGCGCACTGCTGGCGGATAACAGCTATCCCGGCCGCGGCATTGTGGTGGGCAAGTCAGAGGACGGCAAGAAGCTGGCCATTGCCTATTTCATCATGGGACGTTCTCAGAATTCCCGGAACCGGATTTTCCGGGAGGAGGGAGAGGATGTGACCATTTATCCCTTCGATGCATCCAAGGTGGAGGATCCCAGTCTCATCATTTATTCTCCCATCCGTCGTCTCGGCGACAATCTGATTGTGACGAACGGCGACCAGACCGATACCGTTTATGATTTCCTGAAAAACGGCGATACCTTTGAGGAAGCGCTGGAGACCCGGGAATTCGAGCCGGACGGTCCCAACTGGACGCCCCGTATTTCTGCACTGGCCATGCTGGACGACAGCAACAGCTACAAGATGTCCATTCTGAAGGCCCAGGACAGTGAGGGAAAGGACTGCGCACGCTATACCTATTCCTATAAGCTGCAGAGCGGTCTCGGACACTTCCTGCATACCTATCGCTGCGACGGCAACCCGATCCCTACCTTTGAGGGTGAGCCGGAGAGAGTCAGCATCCCCAATACGGCAAAGGCATTCAGCGAAGAGATCTGGAGCAATCTGCATCCGGAAAATCGGATTTCCCTGTACGTGCGCTACATTGACCTGGCCACAGGGGAGACAGAGAACGTGATGATCAATAAGTGGGCAGAGTGATGCCGGAGAGGAAGGTAGATAGAATGAATGAATTTCAGTTGAAGTATGGCTGCAACCCCAATCAGAAGCCTGCAAGAGTCTTCATGAATGAGGGAAAGGATCTCCCGTTTGAGATTCTGAACGGCCGCCCCGGCTACATTAACTTCCTGGACGCGCTGAACTCCTGGCAGCTGGTGTCCGAGCTGAAGGCTGCCACAGGTATGGCTGCCGCTGCCTCCTTTAAGCATGTGAGCCCCAGCGGCGCCGCCATCGGACGGAAGCTGCCGGAGAAGCTGAAGAAGGCCTGCTTCGTGGACGATGTGGAGGGACTGGATGAGAGCCCTCTGGCCTGTGCCTATGCCAGAGCCAGAGGCACGGACCGTATGTCCAGCTACGGCGACTTCATCGCCCTTTCCGAGCCCTGCGATCTCACTACCGCAAAGCTCATTCACCGGGAGGTGTCTGACGGCGTCATTGCGCCGGACTATGCCCCGGAGGCCCTGGAGCTTCTGAAGAACAAAAAGAAGGGAAACTACAACGTCATCAAGATCGATCCCAGCTATGTGCCGGAGGAGATTGAGCGGAAGCAGGTTTACGGCGTGGTTTTCGAACAGGGCAGAAATGAGTACAAGGTGACAGACGAGGCCTTCGCCAACATTGTCTCAAAGAACCAGGAAATCCCGGAGGAGGCGCGTCTCAACATGACCGTAGCCCTCATTACCCTGAAGTATACCCAGTCCAACTCCGTGTGCTATGCAGAGGACGGACAGGCCATCGGTGTGGGTGCCGGACAGCAGTCCCGGATTCACTGCACACGGCTTGCCGGCAACAAGGCGGATGTGTGGCACCTGCGCCAGTCCGACCGGGTACTGAACCTGCCCTTCAAGAGCGGCATGCGTCGTGCTGATCGGGATAATGTCATCGACGTCTACATTTCCGACGAGTACGAGGATGTACTGGCAGACGGCATCTGGGAGAATTATTTCACCGAGAAGCCGGCTCCCTTTACCCGGGAGGAGCAGAAGGCCTACCTTGCCGGCATCAGCGGCGTAGCCCTGGGCTCCGATGCCTTCTTCCCCTTCGGCGACAATATCGAAAGAGCGCACAAGTCCGGTGTCAGCTATGTGGTGGAGCCGGGCGGATCCATCCGGGATGACAATGTGATCGAGACCGCAGACAAGTACGGAATGGTGGTTTGCTTCAGCGGCATGCGGCTGTTCCATCATTAAGGAAAGGGCAGAGACGTGAAGAGAAAAGCAAGAATTGCAGTGCTGGTTTCCGGCGGCGGTACGAATCTGCAGGCCCTCATTGATGCGGAGAAGCGCGGTGAGCTGCCGGACGGCGAGATCGTTCTGGTGGTGGGCTCCCGGGAGGGAATTTATGCCTTGACCCGGGCAGAGCAGGCCGGTATTCATCATACAGTGGTGCATAAGGACGAGGAGAAGCTGATTTCTGTCCTGGAGGAAAACGACATTGACCTCATCATCCTGGCGGGCTTCCTGACCATTCTTTCCGAGCGGTTCACGAAGCGCTTTGCGGACCGGATCATCAACATTCATCCGTCTCTCATTCCCAGCTTCTGCGGGAAGGGCTTCTACGGGCTGAAGGTGCATGAGGCGGCGCTCAGCTATGGCGTGAAGGTCACCGGCGCAACGGTGCATCTCGTGAATGAGGTGCCGGACGGCGGACGCATCCTGCTGCAGAAGGCCGTGGATATTCTTCCGGAGGACACACCGGAGACACTGCAGCGCCGGGTGATGGAACAGGCGGAATGGAAGCTGCTGCCGGCAGCGGCGGAGCTTATGTCGAAGGAAATTGTGGAGGCAGAGGTATGAAGATTGCAGTAGTTGGCGGCGGCGGAAGAGAGCACGCCATCATTAAGAGTCTGAAGAAGAGCCCCCGGGCCGAGAAGATTTATGCGCTTCCCGGAAACGGCGGCATTGCAGCAGATGCAGAGTGCGTACCGGAGATTTCTGCAACGGACATCGACGGCGTGGTACGCTTCTGTCAGGAAAACAGCATTGACTATGCCGTGGTGGCACCGGATGATCCGCTGGTGCTGGGCATGGTGGATGCGCTGGAGGCTGCAGGCATTCCTGCTTTCGGTCCCCATAAGAATGCGGCCATCATCGAGGGTTCCAAGGTATTCTCCAAGAATCTCATGAAGAAGTACGGCATTCCCACAGCGGAGTATGAGGTCTTTACCGATCTCGCGGCGGCAGAGGAATATGTGAAAACCTGCCCGATCCCCACGGTGATCAAGGCAGACGGACTGGCACTCGGCAAGGGTGTCATCATCGCCATGACCCGGGAGGAGGCTGAGGCCGGCATCCGCACCATCATGGAGGAGAAGAAGTTCGGTCACTCCGGGGACCAGATCGTCATCGAGGAGTTCCTGACGGGCCCGGAGGTTTCGGTGCTGAGCTTCACAGACGGAAAGACGGTGGTGCCCATGATTTCTTCTATGGACCACAAGCGGGCGCTGGACGGAGACAAGGGCCTGAATACCGGCGGCATGGGCACGGTGGCGCCGAATCCCTATTACACAAAGGAAATTGCGGAGACCTGCATGGAGACCATTTTCCTGCCCACCATCGAAGCCATGAATGCAGAGGGCAGAACCTTCCGGGGCTGCCTCTATTTCGGCCTGATGCTGACGGATAAGGGTCCGAAGGTCATTGAGTACAACTGCCGCTTCGGCGATCCGGAGACCCAGGTGGTGCTGCCGCTGCTGGATTCCGATCTTCTGACCATTATGGAGGCTACCACCAATGGTACGCTGGCGGAGACCGAGGTGCGCTGGAAGAACCGGAGCGCCTGCTGCGTGGTCATCGCCTCCGGCGGCTATCCGGTGAAGTACCAGTCCGGCTATGAGATCACCGGTGTAGAGACCTGTGAAAATGTCTATGTAGCCGGTGCGGAGAAGCGTTTCGGACGTTTGTATACAAAGGGCGGCAGAGTGCTGGGCGTGGTGCGCACGGCAGCAGCGCTTGCCGATGCAGTGAAGCTTGCGTACGAGGATGCGGACCGCATACATTTCACGAATATGCATATGCGTCGTGACATCGGTCAGCGTGCGCTGAGAGCCTATAAGGAGATATAAGGGGGAAAGAGCGAAATGGTAAATCGCGTTTATGTGGAAAAGAAGAAGGGACTTCGTCACAGTGCAGATGGCCTGAAGCGGGACCTTCAGAACATTCTTCTGATTCAGAAGCTGGAGGATGTGCGTCTTTTTAATCGCTATGATGTAGAGGGCCTGGAGCCGGCGGTTTTCGAGCAGGCGGTACAGAAGGTGCTTTCCGAGCCTCAGCTAGATGATGTGTATACCGTGCTTCCGCAGGAAAATGCCTTCACCTTTGCTGTGGAGTATCTGCCGGGACAGTATGACCAGCGCGCAGATTCTGCAGAGCAGTGTATTCAGATTCTGACCCAGGGGGACAAGCCCAAGGTACGTTCTGCCAAGGTATACATGCTGTACGGCAGTCTGACAGAGGAAGAGATTGCAGAAATCAAGAAGTATGTCATCAATCCGGTGGAGGCCCGGGAGGCAAGCCTCGCAGAGGTGGAAACGCTGGATATGAAGTATGACATCCCCACAGAGGTGGAGACCCTCACCGGCTTTATTGAGGAGTCGGAGGAGACGCTGCACCGTTTCCTGGAGGAAAAGGGTTTGGCCATGGATCTGGATGATCTCAAGTTCTGCCAGGATTATTTCCGTAGCGAGCACAGGGATCCCACCATCACCGAGATCCGTATGATCGACACCTACTGGTCCGACCATTGCCGCCATACCACATTCCTGACCACCATTGATGCCGTGAAGTTTGCGGATGAGGAGGTGCAGAAGGCCTGGGACCGCTACATTGCGGCGCGTGAGGAGATCAACCGGACCAAGCCCATGAACCTCATGGACATCGGTACCATCGCGGCGAAGGTGCTGAAGCAGGAGGGCAAGCTCAGTAAGCTGGACGAGTCTGAGGAGATCAATGCCTGCACCGTGAAGATCCAGGTGGATGTGGATGGCGAGCTGCAGGACTGGCTGCTGCTCTTTAAGAATGAGACCCACAATCATCCCACAGAGATCGAGCCCTTCGGCGGTGCCGCAACCTGTATCGGCGGTGCCATCCGGGATCCGCTTTCCGGCCGTTCCTATGTGTACCATGCTATGCGTGTCACCGGTGCCGCAGATCCCACTGTACCGGTCACCGAGACCATGGAGGGCAAGCTGCCCCAGCGTAAGCTGGTGACCACGGCGGCAGACGGTTATTCATCCTACGGCAACCAGATCGGTCTGGCTACCGGTCTTGTGGATGAGATCTATCATCCGGGCTATGCTGCAAAGCGCATGGAGATCGGTGCCGTTGTGGCTGCCGCTCCGGCAGAAAATGTACGGCGTGAGGTGCCGGCCCCCGGTGACGTGATTATCCTTCTGGGCGGACGTACCGGACGCGACGGTATCGGCGGTGCCACCGGCTCCTCCAAGGCCCATAACCTGGAGTCGCTGGACAGCTGCGGTGCCGAGGTGCAGAAGGGTAATGCACCGGAGGAGAGAAAGTTGCAGCGTCTGTTCCGGAATCCGGAGGCAAGCCGTCTCATCAAGCGCTGCAACGACTTCGGTGCCGGCGGTGTATCCGTGGCCATCGGTGAGCTGGCTGACGGTCTGGACATTGACTTGAACAAGGTACCGAAGAAGTACGAGGGTCTGGACGGCACAGAGCTGGCCATTTCCGAGTCTCAGGAAAGAATGGCAGTTGTGGTGGCACCGGAGGATGAGGCCCGTTTCATGGAGCTGGCGCAGAAGGAAAATCTGGAAGCCAGCCATGTGGCCAATGTCACCGACACCAACCGGCTGATCATGCACTGGAACGGCAAGGTGATCCTGAATCTGTCTCGTGAGTTCCTGAACTCCAACGGTGCAGAGAAGCACATCACGATCGAGACCCAGAAGGCGGAGGACATCCATAAGGAGGTTAAGGGCGGCTTTACTGAGAACCTGGAAAAGCTGGCAGCTGACCTTAATGTCTGCTCCAAGCGCGGTCTCAGTGAGCGCTTCGATTCCACCATCGGTGCCGGCACCGTCCTGATGCCCTTCGGCGGAAAGTACCAGAGAACCCCGATTCAGGCCATGGCCGCAAAGATTTCCGTGGAGAAGCAGCATACAGAGCTCTGCTCCGTGATGGCTTACGGCTACAACCCCTTCATTACCGAGAAGAGTCCCTATAAGGGCGCTTACCTCGCTGTGGTGGAGTCCGTATGTAAGCTGATCGCCACCGGTGCCGGCTTCGAGGATACCTACCTTACCTTCCAGGAGTACTTCGGAAAGCCCGGCCATGTTCCCTCCCGCTGGGGACAGCCGCTGGAGGCGCTTCTCGGTGCCTTTTCCGCACAGCTGGATCTGGGTATCGCAGCCATCGGCGGTAAGGACTCCATGTCCGGCAGCTTCGAGAAGCTGGATGTGCCGCCGACATTGACCTCCTTTGCCATCACCACCGAGAATGTGAAGAATATTCTCTCACCGGAATACAAGGCAGCAGGACATAAGGTGCTCTGGATTCGTCCCGCCTATGAGAAGGACCTCCCGAAGAAGGAGAGCCTCTTCGCAGAGTTTGCCGAGATTCATCGTCTGGTGACAGAGGGCAAGCTGGCTTCCGCTTATACACCTACCTACGGCGGACTGGCTGAGGCAGTGCTGAAGCAGTGCATGGGTAACGGTCTGGGCTTCACCTTCGCTCCAAGTCTGTCTCTGGAGGACATCTTCGGCTACCAGTACGGTTCCTTCCTGCTGGAGCTTGAGGACGGTGTATCTGTGGATGTGCTGTATCAGAATGCGGCATTGCAGGAGGCCGGTGTCATCGTGGCAGATGCAGGTGTTGTGACAGAGGCAGCAGAAATCCGTTACAACGAGGCGGCGCTTCCCCTGGCAGCGCTTTCCGAGGCCTATGAGGAGAAGCTGGAGTCCGTATTCACCTGCAACCGCGTGACGGCAGCAGAGGGTAATGCAGTCGACCTCAGCATTCCTGATTACAGCGAGAAGGAGTGGATTGCGCCGGCCGTGACGACCGCAAAGCCGAAGGTGCTGATTCCGGTCTTCCCGGGCAACAACTGTGAGTACGACTCTGCCAAGGCCTGCCGTGATGCCGGCCTGGAGCCGGAGATCGTGGTGGTGCGGAACATGACGCGTCAGGACATCACAGAATCCGTAGCGGAGGTGGCAGGAAAGCTTGCAGAATCCCAGATGATCTTCATTCCTGGCGGCTTCTCCGGCGGTGATGAGCCGGATGGCTCTGCTAAGTTCATTACCTCCTTCTTCCGGAACGAGGCAGTGCGCGAGCAGACCATGAAGCTCCTGAATGAGCGGGACGGTCTCATGATCGGTATCTGCAACGGCTTCCAGGCGCTCATCAAGCTGGGACTTGTGCCCTACGGTGAGATCCGGGATACGGATGTGCACTGCCCGACACTGACCTTCAACACCATCGGTCGGCATCAGTCGAAGATCGTACGGACCCGCGTGGCTTCCAACATGAGCCCCTGGCTGGAGAATACCAATCCGGGCGACGTTTTCAATGTGGCCATTTCCCACGGCGAGGGACGTTTCCTCTGTGAGGAGGCGCTGTTCCGGGAGCTGGTGAAAAACGGTCAGATTGCGACACAGTACGTGGATCTCGACGGCAAGCCCACCATGGACATCCAGTACAACCCGAACGGCTCTTACTATGCGGTGGAGGGTATCACCTCACCGGACGGCCGTGTCCTCGGCAAGATGGGACATGTGGAGCGCTGGGAGAACGGCAACTTCAAGAATGTGCCGGGCAGTTTCGATATGGGACTGTTCCGGGCAGCTAAGGAATATTTCGAATAAAGCGGCTTGAATAAAAGCAGAAAAGCGTCGGATGCTATGCGTCCGGCGCTTTTTCTGTAGAGAGAAAAGTGGTATAATGTAACTATTTAGCCGCTATATCGCGCATCGCAAAGCGATGCAGCGATATGGTGCTAAAAATTAGAAAGTAGAGCAAGGAGGCGCCAGCATGAACGAGAAGGATCCGGAGCAGAAGGAAAAGCTGAAGATCGAGACGGAAAAGGAAGAGGAAAATGAGGGCGCCGAAATTGAAATCCCGGAGGAGAGCCGCCCGAACCTGACCGCCCTGTTTGAGTCCATTCCGGACAGTGACAGGAAGGAAAAGGATACAGAGGACGAAGAAGAGGACGAAGATGCCCTGGAGCAGCTGATTGACGAGGGAAATCAGCAGGACATTGACGAGTATTATGAGGACATGCAGCCTGCCGACTTCGTTGAAGAGGTAGATGAGCTGGATGATGAGGACATTCGCCGTCTGCCGGACTTCCTGGATACGGAGCAGCTGACCGAAATCATGGAGGAGGCAGACGATGATTTGCGGCAGCGACTGGGAGAAAATCTGTCGGATGATCAGCTCCTGGAGGTCTTCGAGAGCATGTCCAAGGATGATATCGTGGATATCATGGGGGAAATGTCGACGGGACGCCGGAAGACGCTGCTGAATCACATGAAGGCGGGCGACCGCCGGATCATTCATACCCTGCTGCAGTATCCGGATGATTCTGCCGGCGGTATCATGACCACAGAGTACATCGCCCTCCGGGAGGAGCGAACCTGTGCAGAAGCGCTGGACATCATTCGTGAGATCGGTCCGAAAACGGAGGTGATTGAAAGCATTTACATCACGGATGATAAACGGCATCTGGTGGGAATTGTGGACCTGCGGGATCTTCTGGGCGCGTCACGAAACACCAAGCTGCGGGAGATCATGGACGATCAGGTGGTTTCCGTGGAGCCTGAGGTGGATCAGGAGGAGGTGGCCCAGATGGTATCCAAGTACGATCTGCAGGCCATTCCGGTGGTGAGCAAAAAGCAAACGATCCTGGGCATCATCACGGTTGACGATATCATCGATGTCATCAATGAGGAGCATGATGAGGATATCGCTCATCTTGGCGGAACCAGTAAGGAGGAGGATCTGGATTCCACACTGCTGGAGTCCATCCGGATGCGGCTTCCGTGGCTTCTGGTGAACCTGCTGACGGCCTTTCTGGCTTCTTTTACCGTGAAGCTCTTTGAAGGAACCATTGAGAAGGTGGTGGCCCTGTCCGCTACCATGACCATCGTTTCCGGCATGGGCGGCAATGCCGGTACCCAGACTATGTCCATTATGGTGCGGGAGCTGGCGAAGGGCGAGCTGGATCTGAAGGAGAATTGGAGGTCTCTGGTGAAGGAGATTCTCCTGGGCATGGTGGACGGTGCGGCCTGCGGTCTGGTCACCGGCATTGTGGTGGGGGCCTTGTACCGGAACATTTTCCTGGGGATCATTATCTTCCTGGCTATGATCGGCAATCTGGTGGTTTCCGGCATTTTCGGCTTCCTGGTACCGGTGGTGCTGAAGCAGCTGAAGGCGGATCCGGCATTGGCCTCCTCGATCTTCGTGACAACGGCAACGGATGTGCTGGGCTTCTTTATCTTCCTGGGACTGGCCAGCCTGTTTTTGCCG
>CAVATZ010000056.1:0-13690 GCA_963591655.1 Clostridiales bacterium | reverse complement strand
AAAATATGCTTGTCTTTCGCCTGGCACCGTACCATAATAAGAAATTATACTATTTAAAGAGGTTACTGTTATGGATACTGAAGCGAATGTTCTTTCCGTCCCGGTGCGGATGGATACCTCCTCTTTCCGGGCATTTTCTGCCTTTGATGTGCTGACGCGGCAAAAGCGCTGGCGGCGGCCGCTGCTGTTTGCTGTGCTGATGGCAGCCTTTGCCACGGTATGCTTTACGCAGGTTGGCCGGCGGGAGGGTGCAGCTCTGCTGGGCACTGTGCTGGCGGTTATCGGCGTAGGATTGCCCATCGTCTACTTTGCAAACTTTTTTCGATCCGTAAGCAGGCAGGCCAGGCAGCTGAAGCTGGAAACGCCGCGCGATGTGTACTGCGTAGAATTATCGGACAGCGGTGTGCGCGTGCAGGCAGCGGGCAAGCGGGAGCAGCGTTTTGCGCAGCACTATGAATGGGCACAGCTGTACGGCGCATGGCGTACTGCCTCCGCTGTGTATATCTATGTGGAAAGCGGCAGGGCTTACCTGCTGCCCGGCGAGCAGATTCCGGGCGGACTGGATGCTGCATGGAAATTCGTACAAGAAAAGCTGCCGGCGGAAAAGCAGCATGTTGTGTAATTGTTTAGCACCGCATCGCGCAGTGCGTAGCACTGTGGCGATGCGGTGCTAAACAATTACCATATTTGTGAAGTGATTTTGGCACAAGGGAAAGCAGAGATTATGACAGAGAACACGGGAATGAAGCACAGGAGAACGCGCGCGATGGTGTCGGTCGGACGGGGACTGGCGATGCTAATGTCGGCGGCGCTGCTGACCGGCTGCGGCGGAGCAAAGGGAAGCGCTGAAGCGGAGAGCACAGCTGCTGCGAAGCTGGATCCCGGCAATCCGGTTTCTCTGACCGTCTGGCACTACTACAACGGTGCCCAGCAGGCGGCCTTTGATGCGCTGGTATCGGAGTTTAACAGTACGGTGGGCAAGGATGAAGGTATCTATGTGGAGGGCTACAGCCAGGGATCTGTATCAGACCTGGAGCAGGCGTTGACGGAAGCTGCCGCCGGCAAGGTGGGTGCCCAGGCGCTGCCGGATCTCTTTTCCACCTATGCGGATACGGCCTATGCCATGGAGCACCAGAATAAGCTGGTGGATCTCACGAAATATTTCACGCAGGAGGAGCTGTCCGAATATGTGGATGGCTACATACAGGAGGGGTATTTTGATGGTGATGGTGCCCTGTATCTGTTTCCGGTGGCCAAATCCACGGAAATCATGATGCTCAACAAAACCGACTGGGATACCTTTGCGGAAGCCACCGGCGCCAGTCTCAGTGATCTGGCCACCACAGAGGGCATTACTGCTGTGGCAGAGGCTTATTATGAGTGGACGGATGCGCAAACGCCGGATGTGCCGGATGACGGGCTGGCGTTCTACGGACGGGACTCCATGTCCAATTATTTTGTGATAGGCATGAAGCAGATGGGAACAGACATTTTCTCCGTGGAAAACGGAGAGGTACAGGTGCAGGCGGAGAAGGATAAGATCCGTCGACTCTGGGACAATTACTATGTGCCCTACGTGAAGGGCTACTTTGCCAGTGCCGGAAAGTTCCGTTCTGACGATGTGAAGACCGGCGAAATCATTGCCTATACCGGTTCGACGGCCTCGGCCATGTATTTCCCGGATCGGGTGGAACTGGCAGACGGCAGCAGCAAGAGCATAGAATGTCTCGTGCTCACGGCACCCCTGATGGAGGGCGGCGCAAACGTGCATGTGCAGCAGGGAGCCGGTATGGCGGTGACCTGCTCGGATACGGCACATGAATATGCTGCCTGTGAATTCCTGCGGTGGTTTACCAAAAAGGAGAACAACCTGCGCTTTGTCTGCGATGCAGCCTATTTCCCGGTGCGGAAGGATGCCAATACGGTGGAGGCGCTGGATCAGGTGATTCAGGAGCAGAATATTGAGGTCAACAGCAAGGCCTATGACTGTCTGACCAACGTGCTGGAGAGTATGGCGGAAACCAGCTTTTATGCCCCCAAGTGCTTTGCCAACGGCTATGCCACCCGAAAGATTCTGGATTATAACCTGTCAGATCAGGCTGCCGCGGACAAGGCAGCCATTGACGAAGCGGTGGCGGCAGGGGCAGACCGTGCCGAGGTCACAGCGAAATATATCACAGATGAAGCCTTTGACCGGTGGTATGATGGATTTGTGCAGGCGCTGAATGAGAGTGCCCATAAGCAGGCAGAATAATATGAAAAAGAGAAAATGTTCGCTGGCGTCTATTCTGCTGCTTTCGCTGCTCTTTGTGGTGTTGATCCAGGGCGTGCTTCCTTTCACTGCACTGCTCATGAGCCGGACCAAGGAAACCATGATTGAGGCGGAGGTAAGCATTGACCGGAATACGGTAGAAAACCGAAAAATTGCACTGAAGAATGCTATGGCGGATCAATGGGGCTCTGTCCGGCGGGAAAGCTCGTATCTAAATGCCAGATTAGAGGCGTATCTGGAAGCCAATGGCATGAGCATGAACCGCTTTCTTGGGGACAGAGAAGCCAAGCAGGCTTACAGTGATGCGGTTTTTCAGGAGATGATGGACTATCTGCAGCGGGATACCTCCAGCGGCCTTTTTCTGATCCTCAGCAACGGCAATCAGGAGGGCGGGGACTATACCGGCTTTTATCTCAGGGACTCTGATCCCACCGCGGAGACGATGACCAATTCGGATCTGTTGCTGGAGCGTGGGAGCAAGACGCTGGCACAGACAGCGAAGATCTCCCTGGACAATGCCTGGACCACCGACTTCCATTTTTTGAATCCGGGGGAACGGGAAGCCGATAGCTTTTTTTATGAACCGTATCTTCTGGCATTGGAAAACACGGATGTGGATATGGCGAATCTGTCCTACTGGTCCATGCCTTTCGTGCTGGAGGACAGCCGGATGGACAACCATCGAATGATCACCTATTCCGTGCCCCTGCTCAGCAACGGCAGGGTTTACGGTATACTGGGGACAGAGGCCTCTATCAGCTATCTGATGAAGTCCTATCTGGCGGTGCAGGATCTGGATGTGAACCAGAGGGCGGGCTATGTGCTGGCTGCGAAGCAGGCGGACGGCAGCTATCAGCAGATTGCCGGCAAGGGCGTTCTCTATGATGCTCTGGGACAGGATGCAGACAGCTTCGTTTTAGAAGAAACGAAGCATAGAGAGCTTTATCAGGTGCAGGGCGTGCAGATAGGCAGTCGGAAGGTATATGCGGTACAGACGCCGCTGGGGCTTTATGAGAATCAGGTGCCCTACGAAAATACCGACTGGGTGCTTCTGGGCTTTGTGACGGAGGATTCCGTTTTCGGACTGGGCAATCACCTGTATCGCATGATACTGACCACCATTCTGATCTGTGCGGCGGCCGGCATGGTGCTGATGTTTTTGGTGGTGAATCGGGTGCTGCAGCCGATTTATCGTCTGATGGACAGTGTGCGGGGCGGCAGTGAGGGGCTGAAGGCTTTTCGGTCCTCCCGTATCCTGGAGGTGGATGAGCTGCATGATGTGGCGGAGAAGCTGACAGACAGCGAGCTGAGGATTCAGCAGCAGCTGAAGGAGGAAAAGGAACGCTATCGGATCGCCGTGGAGTGCTCCAATGACATATTTTTTACCTATCGGGAGGCTGCGGGCGCATTGGAACTGGTCAACAGCAGTTACTATGACGGCGTCTGGCCTCTGCATGTATTCTGGGATCAGGTGCTCACCCGAAAGCTGTCCGAGGAGGATCAGAAAAAATGCACACTGCTCTTTAACGGAGAGGAGAAGGACCTGACCGGAGAAATCTGTGTGCGGGTAGAGAATAACCCGGAGGGGCACTGGTATGCCTATAAGGGAAGTGTGGTGGCAGAGCCCAAGAGTCAGGAGCGGCAGATCGTGGGATATCTTCGGGATATTCATGCAAGTAAAATGCTGGCACTGGCGCGGGAAGCGAGAGAAATGCAGGATCCTGTGACCGGCTGCATCCGCATGGCACCGGGGCAGCAGCAGATCGAGCGGAAGCGGCGGCAGCAGCCTGTGGGTATGCTGCTTTTGCTGGATTTGAACCGTTTTTCTTATATCGTGAAAAACTGCGGACTCGCCTTCGGCGATGTCCTGCTGCAGGAATTTGCCGGGATGCTGCGGGAAATGACGGAGAAGCAGTCGGCCGATGCGGCGGTGCTGGTGCGGGCCGGTTCGGACGAATTTCTGGTATGGCTGCCGGGTGTATCTCCGGCAGAGTGCCGCTGGGGACTGGCTGAGCTGAAGAATCGCTATGCCGGTCTGGTGCGAAACAGCTCGCTGGAGCTCAGCTTCCACTGCGGCATGACGGAAGCTGCATCGGGCATGACGACACCGGAGCTGATTCGACAGGCGGATATCGCGCTGGCGGAGGCCAAAAAGCAGGCGGCCTGCTGTCTGGAGTGGAAGAGTGTGCAGCATTCACAAGTGGAGCGGAAGCCCTTCGGCGAAATCGTTTCCCAGGGCTACAGTGTACGGAACGGGCTGGCTTCGCTTGCGCTGAATATTTTTGACCGGAGCTTTGCGCTGGAGGCCTCACTGGATCTCATTGCCCTGCGGCTGCAGCGGGAGTACGGCCTCGAAAATCTGCTGATCACCGGTTTCAATGAGAATTATCTCAACAGTACAGTGCAGTACGAGTGGAAGTCCCTGGTGGGGCAGAAGGGCTGGGTGGCAGTCATTCCCTGCACAGAGGCGGAATTTCAGAATCGGAACCAGCTGGCACAGACGCACAAGCTGCAGCCGGTGCGGCAGGAAAATGGCGGGGAGGCGGTTCTGGGACTATCCTTACCCATGGCGGACAACGGACAGTATGCCGGAGACATTTTCCTGCTGGGATTGCCGGAGGCCTTTTTGGAGGATCACGAAAAAAATAGTACGCTTTGCGAGATCTGCACGATCATACAGAACTGCATCAATCAGAGGCAGCATGATCTGTCGGCCCGGGCCAAGTCGGATTTCCTGGCCCGCATGTCCCATGAAATCCGCACACCGATGAACGGCATCATCGGCATGACGGAAATTGCGCTGCAGGAGAATCAGTCCGAAGAAAAACGGCTGGATTGCCTGAGGAAGGTGGAGAGCTCCTCGCATTATCTTCTGGGACTCCTGAATGACATTCTGGATATGTCAAAGATCGAAAGCGGGAAGATGAATCTGAAGCCGGAGCCCTTCGATCTGCGGGTTTTGCTGAATAACCTGCATGCGGTGCTGGACGGCCGTTTCCTGGAGAAGGAGCAGAATTTTCGTATGGAAATAGAAATGAAGCATACGGGATACCTGGTGGATGCCCTGCGGCTCGGCCAGGTGCTGGTGAATCTTCTGGGCAATGCCGGCAAGTATTCTGCGGCCTGTACGGACATTACCCTGACGGTGCGGGAAAGTGAGGGACCGGAGGGGATTTCCCTGCTGTACTTTGCGGTGCAGGATCAGGGCATCGGCATTGCGAAGGAGGACCAGCAGCGGATCTTCCGGCGTTTTGAGCAGGTGGATACCGTAGCGGCGAGACAGCAGGGCACCGGCTTGGGGCTTGCCATCAGCAATCGTCTGGTGCGGCTCATGGGAAGCTCTATCGAGCTGGAAAGTGCGCCGGGAAAGGGCAGCTGCTTCTACTTCACGCTGCAGCTGCCGAGAACGGTGCTGGAGGGTGTGACAGAGAAGCAGGTGCAGCCGGAAAAGGATTTCACAGGTACCCGCATCCTGGTGGCAGAGGACAATGCCTTGAACATGGAAATTCTCTGTACCTTCCTGGAATCTCTGGGCTGTGTGCCGGAGGGCGCGGAGAACGGGCAGAGGGCAGTGGAGCGTTTCCGGCAGTCGCCGGAGGGATATTATCAGCTGATTCTCATGGATGTGATGATGCCGGTGATGGATGGTCTGGAGGCGGCGCATCAGATCCGTCTCCTGCAGCGGGCGGACAGCCGGAGCGTGCCCATTGCGGCCGTCAGCGCCAATGCCTTTGAGGAGGACATTCGGCGGTCTCTGGCCAGCGGTATGAATGCGCACCTGTCGAAGCCGGTGGACATGAATAAGTTACGGGAATTGCTGGAAGAATTGATATAAACAAAGAGACGCCGCGAGGCGTCTCTTTGTTTTCTGGTGAACAGAGAAGGCTTTGCTCCCGCAAAGCCTTGATACGCTCGCCGCTAAGGCATCAACTGGGGCAGCAGTGCGCCGGGCACCCCGATAGCCAAGCTATCGCTGAGCCCGGTGCACAAACATAGCTGCCCAGTTGATTACCTAACAACTCTTCCTGTGCCGTCACTGCCCATCAGGTTCAGCACCTCGGCTTCGGAAATGAAGTTGAGGTCGCCGGGGATGGTGTGCTTGATGGCAGCTGCCGCCAGACCGAACTCCAGTGCCCGCTCCGAGCCGAAGCCGGAGAGGATGCCGTGAAGACAGCCTGCTGCGAAGGCGTCACCGCCGCCCACGCGATCCACGATATGGAGGTCGTAGGTGCGGCCGTGGTAGAGACCAGCATCGGTGCAGACAGCACCGGACCAGCCGTTGTCAGAGGCGCTGATGCTGCGGCGCAGGGTGGTGATGAGATGGGTGAAGCCATAGTGCTGCAGCACCTGGCGCATGTGCTTCTCATCCACACAGAGCGCATAGTCGCCCTCCAGGAAGTCGGTTTCGCCGTCGGAATACCCCAGACACTTGGCAGCGTCTCTGGCATTGCCGAAGCAGATGTCCACATAGGGCATCATGGCAGAAAGCATTTCCTGCTTCTCCTTTACGCCGGAGGTCCAGAGCTTTGCCCGGTAGTTGAGGTCGAAGGAGATGGTGACGCCATACTCCCGGGCCTTCTTCAGGGCAGCCATGGTCAGCTTGGCGGCATTTTCACTGAGCACCGGGGTGATGCCGGACACATGGAAGAGATCTGCATCCTTGAAAATGGCATCGAAGTCGAATTCTTCCGGTGTGGCTTCTGTGACAGCGGAATCCGAGCGGTCATAGACCACGCTGGAGGCTCGGACAGAAGCACCGTTCTCCAGGTAGTAAAGGCCCAGACGATTGCCGCCGCGCACGATGTGGCGACAATCGATGCCGAAGCGGCGCAGGGTAGAAACTGCAGCATCGCCGATGGCATTGTCCGGAATCTTGGAGAGGAAAATGGTGTCGTTCCCGAATTCGGCGAGGGAGGCGGCAACATTGGCCTCCGCACCTCCGTAGTTCACCTCAAAGGTGGCGGCCTGGGTCAGACGCTGATAGCCGGGAGGTGTCAGGCGAAGCATCAGCTCGCCTAAGGTAACAACCTTTGCCATGCTCAGCCCTCCCTGGCGGTGCGTACCAGAGAAACAGCTTCCTTGGTCAGCGCCGTGATCTTTTCAAAATTGCCTTCCTTTACCAGTGAGCCCTTCACCATCCAGCTGCCGCCGCAGGCAAGGATGCGATTGTACTGCAGGTAAGGGGTGATGTTCTGGGGATTGATGCCGCCGGTGGGCATGAACTGGAGGGTGGTGTAGGCAGCAGCCACGGCCTTGATCATGTTGAGACCGCCTGAGGGCTCTGCGGGGAAGAACTTCACCACATCCAGACCCAGCTCCAGAGCCTGCTCGATCTCACTGGGCGTGCAGACACCGGGAGCCATGGGGATACCCTTTTCAAGGCAGTGGGAGACCACCTTCGGGTTGAGACCCGGGCTCACGATGAACTTGGCACCGGCCTCAATGGCACGGTCAGCCTGCTCCGGGGTGAGGACGGTACCGGCACCCACCAGCATATCCGGGAACTGCTCGGTCATGATGCGGATGGACTCGGCAGCGGCAGCGGTGCGGAAGGTTACCTCCGCACAAGCCAGACCGCCGTCACAGAGAGCCTGTGCCAGCTTTGCAGCATCCTTGGCGTCATCAAGAACCACCACGGGAACAATACCGAATTCACCAAGCTTCTTCAATACATCATTCATTTTCGTTTTCCTCCTTATTTCAGAAGAGACTTCATTACCGCATAGCTGCCCTCAGTGCGGATCGCAGTGAGGTACTGGCAAACGGCGGCCTCGAAGCCCTCCAGCGCTGTGAGATCCTCGCCCCAGAAGTCGGTGTTTGTGCAGACACTGTGCACCAGCTCCTCGACAGAATCGTTTCTATGCTCATAATAAAACTCAAGAACGGCTTTGTCATCCTTTACGGTGTAGTCATTGCCCTTGCGGCTGGCTACAAGACCCTCCTCGGTCAGTGTATGGCCGTTGTAGAAGGCGATATAGAAGGCGAAGGAAGCGGTGATGCATGCCGGGAGACTGCCGGTCCGCTTGATGTACTCCTTAAGAGACGGCATTACCCGGGCTCTCCACTTGGAGGTGGAATTCAGGGAAATGGCCATCAGCGCATGATCGATGAAGGGGTTCTGGAAACGCTCCTTCACTGCGGCAGCGAAGTCCAGCAGCTCCTCCTTGGGAAGATCCAGGGTCGGGATGATCTCGTCATAGATGGTCTGGTTCATGAAGCCGCTGATGACCTCGTCATGCATGCAGTCTCTCACGATATCCTGACCTGCCAGGTAGGCGCCCAGTACGAAGGAGGTATGGGCACCGTTCAGGATGCGTACCTTCCGCTGCTTATAGGGCTTATGGTTGTCGGTCACCAGGATGGGAAGCTCTGCCTTCTCGAAGGGGAACTCCTCCTTGATGGACTGGGGCCCCTCGATAACCCAGAAGCCGAAGATTTCGCCGGTATCGATGATGTTGTCCTGGTAGCCCAGCTGCTCGCAGATGGCAGCAGCCTCATTTCTCGGGTAGCCTGTTACGATGCGGTCCACGAGAGTGGAGCAGAAGATATTTTCTGCCTTCACCCAGGCGATGAATTCCTCACCCAGCTGCCACTGCTCGGCATACTGAAGCACACACTTTTCCAGCTCCTTGCCGTTGTTGTCGATGAGCTCGCAGGAGAGGATGATGAAGCCCTTGCCCTTCTCGCTGCCGAAGTGCTGGTAGCGGCGATAGAGGAACTGGGTCAGCTTGCCGGGATAGGAGCTTGCCGGAACGTCTGCAAACTGGCAGGCAGGATCATAGGTGATGCCGGCCTCGGTGGTGTTGCAGGCGATGAAGCGGAGATCCGGGTTCTCAGCGCAGGCGAGAACCGCCTCATAGTCCTGGTAGGGATTCAGGCAGCGGCTGACGCAGGAGATGACACGCTTCTGGTTCACCTCGTGGCCGTCCTGGAAGCCGCGGAGGAAGAGGGTATAGAGACCCTCCTGGGCGTTGATCATGTCCGCAAGACCGGGCGCGATGGGCTGGCAGAGCACCACCTTGGAGTTGAAGCCGGACTTCTCATTCATCATGTCGATGAAGTAGTCCACAAAGGCGCGGAGGAAATTTCCTTCGCCGAACTGCAGCACACGCTCCGGTGCGTTCTCCAGCAGATAACCGTCGTAATTCTGCTCCTTCAGGGTTGCATAAGAAAGCTGTTTCATGGTTTGTGTTCCTTCCTTTTATAATAGTGATAGATATTCAGGACAATGTTTTCGGCCGAAGGGCCGGGCGGCGCTTTTTAGAGCGTCACGCCCTGCTTGAAGATGGCCATGTCGTGGAAGCCGGCTTCCTCCGAACGGGACTTTTTGCCGGAAGCGATGTCAATGACAAAGTCCAGCAGCTGATCGGAGAGATCCGCGAGGCTGGTGTCCTCCACCAGAACGCCGCAGTTGAAGTCGATCCAGTTTTTCTTCTTTCCTGCCAGCAGGTTGTTGGAGGAAATCTTCACCGTGGGAACCGGACAGGCAAAAGGGGTGCCCCGTCCGGTGGTGAAGAGAACGATGTGTGCGCCGGAGGCCGCCAGAGCGGTAGCTGCCACCAGGTCGTTGCCCGGGGCGCTAAGGAGGTTGAGACCCTTATGGGATACGGTCTCACCGTAGGCCAGCACACCCTCTACCGGTGCAGTACCGGACTTCTGGGTGCAGCCCAGGGACTTGTCCTCCAGAGAGGAAATACCGCCCTTTTTGTTTCCTGGGGAAGGATTCTCGTATATGGTCTGGCCGTGGCGCTGGAAGTATTCCTTGAAATCATTGATGAGGGTCACCGTCTTATCGAAGAGGGCCTCGTTTTCACAGCGGTTCATGAGCAGGGTCTCCGCACCGAACATTTCCGGTACCTCCGTGAGGATGGTGGAGCCGCCCATGGCGATGAGCCGGTCGGAGAAGCCGCCGACAGTGGGGTTTGCGGTGATGCCGGAGAGTCCGTCGGAGCCGCCGCACTTCATGCCGATCACCAGCTCGCTGCAGCTGATGGGCTCCCGCTGTGCCTTGCCCGCGTATTCTGCCAGCTGCTGCACGATTTCGATGCCGTCTGCGATTTCATCGTCGGATTCCTGAGATACCAGGAAACGGACACGTTCCGGATCGTATTCACCGATATAGTTCTTCAGTACGTCAATGTTGCTGTTCTCACAGCCCAGGCCAAGCACCAGCACGCCGCCGGCATTGGGATGGTTGATGAGATCGGCGAGGATCTGACGGGTATGCTCCTGATCGTCGCCCATCTGGGAGCAGCCGTAAGGGTGGGTGAAGGCGATGACGCCCTCCACGCTGCCGGAAACCAGAGACTGGCTTCCCTTCTCAATGGCCTGAGCCACATTGTTGACGCAGCCCACGGTGGGGATGATCCAGATCTCGTTCCGGACGCCGACCTTGCCGTTCTTCCGGCGATAGCCCTGGAAGAAGCGCTCTTCCCGGGACGGGAGAGGGCTGAGGTTCCGATCATAGGTATAGGTAAGCAGCTCTCCGAGACCCGTCTTCATGTTGTGGGTGTGGATCCAGGCACCTGTCCGGATCTCTGCGGTGGCAATGCCGATGGAATTGCCGTACTTTATAATAGAAGCGCCTGCCGGGATGTCCTTCAGTGCAAATTTGTGTCCCTGGGGAATGTCCTCAATGAGGGTGACCTCGGTGCCGTCCTCCAACTGGATCAAGCTGCCTTCCTTTAAAGGAGACAGTGCCACGGCAACGGAATCCTGGGGATGAATGCGGATGAAGCTTTTCAATGCTTCTCCTCCTTCCTTAATAATAGAAAACAAACAATAAAGTGTGCTTCAGCTTGTGAATGCTGTGTGTGATTGTAAGAGCTTACAACAAATTGTGTAAGGGCTTACACAAAACTTACTCTAAAAGGAAATAAAGGTCAATATCTAAAATGAAAGGAAAATAACTTTGGAGAAAATGCACAAAAAACGATGTGAAATATTGGTTAGTAATGAAATAAAAACCGTTTGCATTCGAATCTGTACAATGTTATGCTGTTGTCCGTGAATGTAAGGGCTTACAAAAACGACCGAAAAGAAAGACAGAAGAAACGAAAGCAACACATCTAATGAGGAAGAAAAAATTATGAGAAGCAGGATCAAGAGATTTATCAGCGCCGTGCTTTGTGCGGGACTGGTTGCGGGAATCACCGGCGGCTGCGGCAAGCTTTCCGTCGGCAGCGATAAGAGAATTGTGCGTGTCGCACTGTCCCAGTCAGATACCCATCCGGAGTACATCGGCATGGAGAAGTTCAAGGAGTATGTAGAGGAGAAGCTTGGTGACAAGTATGAGGTTCAGCTGTATCCCAACGAGCTCCTGGGCTCCCAGACCAAGGCCATCGAGCTGACCCAGACCGGCGCCATCGACTTCGTTGTGGTCGGTACACCGAACCTGGAGATCTTTGCAGATGTCTATGAAGTGTTCAGTATGCCCTACCTCTTCACCTCCACCGAGGCCTTCGAGGCAGCCATGCGGGATAAGGATTATATGAAAACGGTTTACGAGTCCACCGATGAGACAGGACTTCGTGTGGTGACCTGGTTCAATGTAGGAAGCCGTAACTTCTATGCAAAGAAGCCCATCAACACACCGGACGACCTGAAGGGTCTGAAGATGCGTGTGCAGCAGAGCCCGGCCAGTGTAAAGATGGCCAATGCCTTCGGCGCGGCAGCATCACCCATGAGCTTCGGTGAAGTGTACACCGCCATTCAGCAGGGCGTTATCGACGGTGCCGAGAACAACGAGCTGGCGCTGACCGACAACAAGCACGGTGAGGTTGCCAAGTACTATTCCTATACCATGCACCAGACCATTCCGGATGTATTGATCGCAAATCTCAAGTTCCTGAACGGCCTCAGCGAGGATGAGAAGGAAGTGTTCTATGATGCAGCGGATCTGGCCACCGAGACCGAGATCGAAGCATGGAACAACAACATCGACGAGGCGAAGAGAATTGCCCAGGAGGATATGGGCGTAGAGTTCATCTACCCCGATGTCAATGTCTTCAAGGAGAAGGTAAGCAACGTGCAGCAGGAGATGCTGGAGTCCAACCCGGATATCCGCGATCTCTATGATCACATCCAGACCTTTAATGAGAAGTACAGCGGCAGCAGCGAGACAGAAGAGACAGCAGAAACTGCGGCAGCAGAGGCAAAGGAGGGAAACTAAGATGACAGCATTGCATACGATCCGGAAATGGATGGATCTTATCCTGAGCACCGTTTGTGCCGTACTTTTTGCCCTGATGGTTGTGGTGGGCTCCTATCAGATCATCACACGATTTGTATTCAACAGCCCCAGTACCGTATCCGAGGAGCTGCTGACCTACAGCTTCGCCTGGATGGCGATGTTCGCTTCCGTTTATGTTTTCGGCAAGCGGGATCACATGAAGATGGGCTTCCTGGCAGACATGCTGCCGACAGGAAGCAGACGGATCCTGGACATTGTCATTGAGATCCTGATTGTGCTTTTCGCTGCAGCCGTGCTGATCTACGGCGGTACCACCATCATGCAGCTGACCATGACACAGAAGACCGCATCCCTGGGCGTTTCCATGGGTATGATTTACATGGTAATGCCAATCAGCGGCGTGCTGATTGCCATTTACGGCCTTTTGAACATTGCAGACATGTGCTCCAGCAGCTATGTTCCGAAAACGGAAGGATAAGGGGGATTTAGAGAATGAGTATTGCAGTATTATCCGGATTGATTATCCTGGTGCTCCTCGTGATCATGCTGGTCGCAGGTGTACCGATCGCCGTGGCACTGGGCGTGTCCTCGGTATGTGCCATCCTTCCGGTGATGGACTTTGATGTAGCGGTTCTGACAGGTACCCAGAGAATCTTCTCCGGTATTTCCGTATTCAGCCTCCTGGCCATTCCGTTCTTTATCCTGGCTGGCAACATCATGAACAAGGGCGGTATCGCTGTCCGCCTCATTAACCTGGCAAAGCTTGTCACCGGCCGGACACCGGGCGCGCTGGCCCAGACCAACATTCTGGCCAACATGCTCTTCGGTTCCATTTCCGGTTCCGGTACCGCAGCCGCTTCTGCGATGGGCTCCATCATCGGCCCCATCGAGAAGGAAGAGGGCTATGATCCGAACTTCTCCGCAGCTGTCAACATTGCGACCGCACCCACAGGACTTCTGATCCCGCCCAGCAACGTTATGATCACATTCTCACTGGTCAGCGGCGGTACCTCTGTAGCCGCTCTGTTCATGGCAGGTTACATTCCCGGCATTCTTTGGGGCCTTGCCTGCATGCTGGTGGTTTACTTCATTGCCAAGAAGAAGGGCTATCGCGCGAAGTCTGTATTTACCGCAAAGGAAGCCGGTCAGGTGGTTCTGCAGGCCCTTCCCTGTCTCCTGCTGATCGTCATCGTTATCGGCGGCATCATCTTCGGTGTGTTCACCGC
>CAVATZ010000055.1:0-15049 GCA_963591655.1 Clostridiales bacterium | reverse complement strand
GGTGACGGAGAAGTCTGCCGGATAAAAAAGCACCCCCAGCCATGACGGCTGGGGGTGCTTTGCTGTGCTGCGACTATGCCTGCTGCTTCAGCGCATCAAACACTGAATCGCAGAATCTGACGGTGGCCATGGCGTCCTTAGCGTAGCAGTCGGCGCCGATCTGGTCGGCGTACTCCTGGGTCATGACGGCACCGCCCACCACTACCTTGGTGTCCGGCTTTTCAATGCGGAGCTGGCGGATGGTTTCCTCCATGCTGACCACTGTGGTGGTCATGAGGGCGGAGAGACCCACCACCGGCACGGACTGGGCGATGGCGGCTTCCACGATGGTTTCCGGTGGTACATCGCGGCCCAGGTCGATGACATCGAAGCCGTAGTTCTCCAGCATGACCTTCACGATGTTTTTGCCGATGTCGTGAATGTCGCCCTTTACGGTGGCGAGGATCACCTTGCCCTTCAATTCCCGGGGCGCACCGCTCATGGATTCCTTCACCACATCGAAGGCGGCCTGGGCGGCCTCGGCTGCCATGAGAAGCTGGGGCAGGAAGAGGGTGCCCTGCTCGAATTCCTTGCCCACCACATCCAGGGCGGGGATGAGACTGGTATTCACCACGTCCAGGGCGGCCTGGGTTTTCAGCGCCTCCCGGGTGGCCGTAGCCGCCTGGCCTGCGATACCGCGCTTGATGGCGTCGAAGAGAGACAGCTCCTGGCTGCTTCCGGCAGCAGCACCGCCGACATTACCCTCCTTGGTCACCGTCTGGCTGCCCTTGTAGTTCTGGTAGGCGGTGATGAAGCCTGTAAAGTTCGGGTCCCGGTTGGTGAGGGCCAGATAGGAACGGAAGGAGCGCATCATGGCCTCGTTGTTGGGGTTGATGATGGCGCAGGAAAGACCGTCCTGCATGGCCATGGTGAAGAAGGCGGAATTCACGATTTCCCGGGCCGGAAGACCGAAGCTGATGTTGGAGACACCCAGAATGGAGTGGCCGTTCAGCTCGTCCCGCACCCGCCGGAGGGTTTCCAGCGTCACGAGGGCTGAGCCCGGATCCGAGGATACGGTCATGGCCAGTCCGTCGATGACAATGTCTTCGGGTCGAATGCCGTACTTCGCCGCTTCTTCGTAGATGTGCCTTGCGATGCGGATCCGGTCGTCGGCATTGTCGGGGATGCCGGCCTCGTCCAGGGCCAGAGAAACCACCACGCCGCCGTACTTCTGCACCAGCGGGAAGACCGCGTCCATGGACTCCTGCTTGCCGTTTACGGAATTGATCATGGCCTTGCCGTTGTAGCGGCGGAGCGCAGACTCCAGGGCCTCCAGATTCGTGGTGTCCAGCTGCAGGGGCAGGGCGGTGATGCTCTGCAGCTTCTGCATGACCTCAGTGAGCATGGCCACCTCGTCGATCTCCGGCAGGCCGACATTGACATCCAGGGCATCCGCACCGGCGCTTTCCTGCTCCAGTCCCTGGGAGAGAATGTAGTCGATGTCGTGGTTCCGGAGCGCCTCCTTAAACTTCTTCTTGCCCGTGGGATTGATGCGCTCGCCCACGATGATGGGACGCGGTCCGATTTCCACGCACTGAGAGAAGGAGGAGATGACGGAACGATGCTTTTCGGTCACCTGCTTCGGCTTCGGCAGCCGGGCGGTCACCTTCCGGATGGTTTCCCGGATGTATTCCGGCGTGGTGCCGCAGCAGCCGCCGATACCCTGTACACCCAGCTCTGCAATTTCACACATGATGTCCGAGAATTCCGCCGGGTCGACATCATAGGTGGTGCGGCCGTTTTCCACGCGGGGCAGTCCTGCATTGGGATTCACGATGATGGGAGTGGAGCTGCATGCGGTGAAGCGCTTCACGATGGGCAGCATCTGCCGGGGGCCGAGAGAGCAGTTGATGCCCAGAGCGTCCACCCGCAGACCCTCCAGCATGGCGGTCATGGCCTCCGGTGTGCCGCCCGTCAGCATTTTTCCCTTCTCGTCGAAAACCAGGGTAATGAAGACGGGCAGAGAGCAGCTTTCCTTCGCGGCGAGAACGGCGGCCTTCGCTTCATAGGAGTCGTTCATGGTCTCGATGAGCACGAGATCGGCACCGGCTGCGGCACCGATGCGGACCACCTCGGAGAAAATGTTCACGGCGTCATCGAAGTCCAGATCTCCCATGGGCTTCAGCAGCTTTCCTGTGGGGCCCAGATCCAGCGCCACATAGGCATCCTCTTCCCGGCCGGCCTCCCGGCGGGCCTCCACGGCGAGACGCACACCGGACTCCACGATTTCCTTGAGATTTTCCGGGTACTTCAGGCGGTTGGCACCGAAGGTATTGGCATTGAAGATGGTGGAGCCGGCCTCCAGGTAGCCGCGATACAGGCTCTTGATGCGGTCGGGATAGCGGAGATTCCAGGTTTCCGGGAGCTCTCCGGCGGCGAGACCCATGTCCTGAAGGATGGAGCCGGTGCCGCCGTCGAAAAAGATCCATTCATTGTTCAGTCGATCCAGTAATTTCATAAATTATATCTCTCCTTATCCTTCGTCTGCGTCCTCTGCGCGGAAGGCACAATTTGTTTTTTTGCAGCTGCGGCAGTCCTTCATGTGGTTTTTCTGCGGCTTTTCCGTGATGCCGATGAAGGCGGTGACGGATTTCGAGGGCATCATAATGAGGCTGTCCGTCAGGGTGAGTCCGATGCGCTTTGCGCTGTCCAGCATGCGGCAGATCAGGGGTTGGGCGCTGAGGGGCATGTCGCCGTAGCCAGGTGAGTACCGGGGCTTTAAATACAGACCCTCCTTCAGCACCTGCTGCCGAAGCTCTTCGTTTATGCGATTGCAGTAGGACTCGATCATCTCTGCGCCGGCAGCCTGGTAAATCACTGCATCCGACATTTTCGTGGCGGTGGCCCGGCGGATGAGACGGTCCACACCGATGCCCAGGGTGGCGGCAAAGAGGAAAACCTCCCGGCAGTCCTGCAGGTTCCGGCATAGATCCCGGCTCACAAAGGGGTGCCCGTCCACCTGAAAGCTGTCCTCGCCTGTGATTTCCAGGGGAAGACGAAGATAGGTGGAGCGGGGCTCTGCGGCGGCCTGCAGTGCCGACTCGCAGACCGCGATTTTCTGCATAAGCTCTGCCTCCGGCAGTTGTCCCCGGCGGTAGCCCAGATAGCGAAGGACCTCCTTCTGACGAATCTCAACCATGGCCTACAGAATATCCCTTACGGCATTCAGGATGCCCTCGGCGATGTCCGGCTTGTTCATGGAATAGACATGAATGTGGGTGCAGTCGTTGGCAATGAGATCCACGATCTGCTCTGCGGCATAGAGAATGCCGGCCTGTTTCATGGCCTCGGGTCGGTCACCGAACTTGTCTGCCAGCGCACGGAAGCGGTTGGGAATCATGGTGCCGGAGAGGGCCACGGAGCGCTGCAGCTGCTTCGGGTTCGTGATGGGCATGATGCCGGCCAGAACGGGTACCATGACGCCGCGTTCCCGGAGACGGTAGAGGTAGTTGTAGTACACGGAATTGTCAAAGAACATCTGTGTGGTCAGAAACTGACAGCCGGCCTCCACCTTTTCCCGGATGTGATCGATGTCCTCGTTCTTGGTGGCACATTCCACATGGCCGTCGGGATAGCAGGCACCGCCGATGCAGATGTCCGGATCCAGCTCCCGGATTTCCCGGATCAGCTGTGCAGCATACTGGTAGTCATGGGCCGGTGCGCCCTCCTTGGGAATGTCACCCCGGAGCGCCATGATGTTTTCAAAGCCCTGGGCATGGTACTGCTGAATCATTTCCCGCACATGCTCCCGGGTGGAGCTGATGCAGGTGAGGTGGGGCAGCACAGTGACGCCGTACTTGTCATGGATGTTTTTCGCAATATTCAGGGTGTGGGCAGAGGTGCCGCCGCCTGCACCGTAGGTTACGGACATGAAGCTGGGCTTCAGGGCAGCGATGGCCTCGGTGGCCTGCTCCACGGACTGGTAATTGCCGGTCTGCTTCGGGGGAAAGACCTCGAAGGACAGGGTAATGTCTTTGGTTTTCAGTATGTCGATGACTTTCATGTGTATGATCTCCCTAAAATCTGTAAGCAGTAATGTCAAATATGCCTATTCTAACATAGAAATGTTCCGTCTGACAGTCACGAAAATTTATAGCTGGCTATAGACGGGGGCATGGCAAGGGAGGTGTTTTTGTACGGAATAAGTACAAGGAAATTTTGTGGAAACGGTTTTCATTTTTGGAAGAGAAATCTATACTAGGGAGATGCTGATTTCATCGGCGTTTTCCTAAGGGGATGATGCGTCAGCTTAAACAATTACAAAGAACACCAGGAGGAAATAGAGAATGGCGAAGATTATGGAAATTCCGGAGGCGTACCAGCAGGTGCTGGCTCGCTATGCAGAGGCAGAGAACACCACCGAGGAGACGGCATTTACCAACTTGATGGATTTCATACAGCTGAAGGACGGGGCCTTCACCGGGGTACGGATCGCGGTGGAAAATCCCCTTTCCTATCTGACGGATCCGGAGGGGCTCAATGCCCAGGCTGTTCTGCAGCTGTATATGGACATCTTCGGGGAGGACACCATCGGGGCCATGGTGCGGGGCTACTACAACCCGGACCGGCTGGACTGTGTGCTGCTGGAAATCGAATATGACAGCGAGCAGCCGGTATGGGATCTTCTGGAGCTCTTCCATTACAAGCTGCCGGGAATGGATATCCTGGAGGACGGTACGCTGGAGCTTATGTATGTCCATGACGGCTACGGGGATATGCCGGAGCAGGTACGGGCGCTTTTCCGCAGCGTTTTCACGGAAGAGTTTCCGGACGATGGCTTCTCCAAGGCCGGCTACTACGAGAATGCATTCGAAGAGGATGAGGATTTTGATGAAGAAATGGACTTTGAAGACGAAGAACCGGAAGCGTATACTGAGGAGTGATGCTTCGGATTCGCATAAAGAGGAGAGATTATGAAATACGTGAAGGAAATCATGTGGATCATCGTGTTCACATTTGTCGGTGAGGTTCTGAATGCGGCGCTGCCGCTGCCGGTGCCGGCGGGCGTTTACGGTCTGTTTCTGATGCTGCTGGCCCTGATGACCGGGGTGATTCATGTTTCGGATGTGGAGGGCGCCGGCAACTTTCTGCTGGACACCATGACTATGATGTTCCTGCCGGCGGCGGTGGGCATCATGGCGGCCACGGACGTGCTGTTCCCGGTGCTGCTTCCTTATGTTGTGATCATCGTGGTGTCTACACTTCTTGTCATGACGGTGACAGGACGGACAGCGGAGTTTATTCTGAAGCGGACGGCTAAGGTGAGTGCGGTTTCGGAGGAGACACCGGAGGAGATTTCTCTGGAGCCCAATGAGACCTTTGGGCTCGGACGGCGGCCGCTGAGCCCTCATGGTGAGGCAGACGGCGCCAACGGCTATCGGGAGATTCTGGATGAGAAAGAGAAGGAAAAAGAGAAGCAGAAGGAGGCGCAGGCATGAAGGAAGCATTGACCGGTTCCAGTTATTTCGGACTGACACTCAGCATTTTTATTTTTCTTCTGGCAGTGGAGATCAAGGCCCGCTTTAAGCTGGCCATTCTGAACCCGCTGCTGACCTCCACCATCATCATTGTGGCGATTCTGGCAGTGTGTAAAATTCCCTACGATACCTATAAGTCCAGCGCCAGCTTCCTGAGCTATCTGCTGACACCGGCTACGGTCTGCCTGGCGATCCCCATGTATAAGCAGCTGCAGCTTCTGAAGAAGAACTTTGCCGCGGTGGTGATCAGCATCTTGACCGGTACCCTGTGCTCTGTTTTCGGCATTTTCCTTATGGCGAAGCTGTTCGCACTGCCGAAGGAGCATATTGCGTCCCTGCTGCCGAAGTCCATTACCACGGCCATCGGCATGGGCGTTTCGGAGGAGGCCGGCGGCATTGTGACCCTCACGGTGGTGGCCATCATCATCACCGGCATTCTGGGCAACATGCTGGCAGAGACCGTTTTCAAGATCTTCCGGATCCAGCATCCGATTGCCCGGGGACTGGCGCTGGGTACCTCGGCCCACGCCGTCGGCACCGCCAAGGCGCTGGAGCTCGGCGAGATCGAGGGTGCCATGAGCTCCCTTTCCATCGTGGTGGCAGGTATCCTGACCGTGATCCTTGTGCCGATTGTGATAACATTTGCTTAAGCGTTACGGGCGCCCGGGTGATGCCTTAGCCATTGACGTCCCATGCCAGAAAAGGTAAACTACAGGGTAGCTTAGCGTCAGGTGCCGGCAGGACCGGCCGGAATGGAGAGAATGATGAAGATCTATAATACGATGTCGAGAATGAAGGAGGAGTTTCAGCCCATTGAGGAGGGAAAGCTGCGGATGTATGTCTGCGGTCCCACGGTTTACAACCTGATCCACATCGGCAATGCCCGTCCCATGATCGTTTTCGATACCTTCAGAAGATATATGGAATATAAGGGCTACCAGGTGACCTATGTGTCCAACTATACCGATGTGGACGACAAGATCATCAAGAAGGCCAATGAAGAGGGAACCGACTGCCGTGCCATCACCGAGCGGTATATCGCTGAGGTGGAGAAGGATATGGCAGATATGAACATCGAGCCGGCCTCTGCCCACCCGAAGGCCACCGAGGAAATCCAGGGCATGATCGATCTGATCGCGCAGCTGGTGCAGGACGGCCATGCCTATGTGGCGAAGGACGGTACCGTTTATTATGACACCACCTCCTTCCCGGAGTACGGCAAGCTTTCCCATAAGAACATCGAGGATCTGCAGTCCGGCCTTCGTGAGCTGAAGGTTTCCGGCGAGGAGGACAAGAGGAACTCCACGGACTTCGTGCTGTGGAAGCCCAAAAAGGAGGGCGAGCCCTTCTGGGAGTCACCGTGGTGCGAGGGAAGACCCGGCTGGCATACCGAGTGCTGCGTCATGGCACCGAAGTACTGCGGCGGCCGTCTGGACATCCATGCCGGCGGTGAGGACCTGGTATTCCCCCATCATGAGAACGAAATCGCCCAGTACGAGGCAGCCCATCATGAGCAGTTCGCCAACTACTGGATGCACAACGCCTTCATTAACATCGACAACAAGAAGATGTCCAAGTCTCTGGGCAATTTCTTCACCGTGCGGGACATCACAAATCTCTATGATCCCATGGTGCTGCGCTTCTACATGCTGTCTGCACACTACAGAAGTCCGCTAAACTTCTCCCGGGAGCTGATGGATTCCGCCAAGACCAGCCTGGACCGCATTCTGACCGCGGTGGAGCGTTTGAAGGAGCTTCTGCCCAAGCTGTCCGATGGGGAAATGTCTTCGGCAGAGAAGGAGAAACAGGCTCTTTTTGCACAGCAGGCACAGGTATTTGACAGCAAGATGGAGGACGACCTCAATACAGCGGATGCCATTACCGCCATTTTCGAGCTGGTCAAGCTCAGCAATGTGGAGGTGACAGAGGAGAGCACGAAGGCATTTGCACAGTATGCACTGGAGCTGCTGGAGACGCTGACGGGCGTGCTGGGCATCCGGACGGAAAAGAAGAAGGAGAGCCTGGACGAGGAAGTGGAGGCCCTGATCGCAGAGCGGCAGGCGGCACGAAAGGCGAAGAATTTTGCCCGGGCAGATGAGATTCGTGATGAGCTGCTGGCAAAGGGCATCGTGCTGAAGGACACCAGAGAGGGCGTGAAGTGGAGCAGAGCGTAAATTTCTGGCAGCAGCCGGGCTCGATCTTTCAGGAATACCAGGACCGGCTGGGCATCAGCAAACGGGATGTGAACAGCACCTCGCTGCTGGCCATGGCCTATCTCGGGGACTGTGTCTATGACCTTTTTGCCCGGGACTTTGTCCTGGCGCATGCACCCGGCAATGTCAACCGCATGCACCGGCTGAAGACGCAACTGGTTTGTGCCCATGCCCAATCGGAGATCATGGGATGGCTCATCGGCGAAGAAGCGCTGACAGACGAGGAGCTCAGTGTGTACCGGCGGGGCCGGAATCAGAAGTCGGAGACCCATTCCAAGAATTCCTCGATCCAGGAGTATCGGAGAGCCACGGGCTTTGAGGCCATGCTGGGCTATCTCTACATCAAGGGGGATATGCATCGTATGGGCGAGCTGATCAGCCGGGGCATCTATCATGTCTGGGAGGGGCTGACGGCAGCTTCCGCAGAGAACACAGAAGCAAAGGAAGGAAAGGACGCAGAATGAGAGACGAGGAATTGACACTGATCGGCAGAAATCCGGTGCTGGAGGCCTTTCGTGCCGGAAAAACCATAGATCGCCTCTTTGTGCAGGATGGTCTGCGGGAGGGACCCATTTCCACCATCCTGCGGGAAGCCAAGAAGCACGACACCATGGTGGATTTCGTGAAGAAGCAGCGACTGGATGAGATGGCCGGCGGAGAGACCCACCAGGGCGTTATGGCTTACCTTGCATCCTTCCGCTATTATGAGGTGCAGGACATTCTGGATTATGCGGCGGAGAAGGACGAGCCGCCCTTCATTTTCCTGCTGGACGGCATTGAGGATCCCCACAACCTGGGGGCAATGATCCGTACTGCAAACCTCTGCGGTGCGCACGGCGTCATCATTCCCAAGCGCCGGGCTGTCGGCCTCACCTCCACGGTGGCGAAGACCAGCGCCGGGGCGCTGAATTATACCCGGGTGGCCAAGGTGACCAATCTGTCCGCGACAATCGAGGAGCTGAAAGAAAAGGGGCTCTGGTTTGTCTGCGCGGATATGGGCGGCGAGAGCATGTACAAATTGAATTTGAAGGGCCCCATCGGTCTCGTCATCGGCAATGAGGGAGAGGGTGTTTCCCGACTGGTGCGGGAGAAGTGCGACATGATCGCCTCCATTCCCATGAAGGGAGATATTGATTCACTGAATGCCTCCGTGGCCTGCGGCGTGCTGGCCTATGAGATTCTGCGGCAGCGGCTGATGGGCTAAGGTCAAGGAGAAGCTACGATGACAGAAAGAAATCTGCAGGAGATCACCGGACATACCCGGATGATCTGCCTTCTGGGCTCGCCGGTGGCCCATAGCCTGTCTCCCCAGATGCACAATCTGGCCTTTGAGACACTGGGCCTGGACTATCGATATCTGGCCTTTGACGTGCAGCCCGCACAGCTGTCGGCCGTGGTGGAGGCCTTCCGGGCCATGAAGGTCCGGGGCATGAATCTGACCATGCCGTTAAAGAACGATATTGTGCCCCTTTGTGACCGGCTTTCACCGGCGGCGGAGATTTCCGGAGCGGTGAATACGGTGGTTTTTGAGGAGGACGGCAGTCTCAGCGGTCATACCACGGACGGTGCCGGTTTCCTGCGGGCACTGCAGGAGGACCACATTGACTGGAAGGGAAGGAAGCTGACCTTGTTCGGTACCGGCGGTGCCGGCACGGCGATTCTCGTGCAGGCAGCTCTGGACGGGGCGGCGGAGATCAGTGTATTCTCCCGCTTCAGCAGCCGCTTCATTGACCGGACCCGCCGGGTGGTGGCACAGCTCAATGAACGCACTGACTGCCGCGTGAACCTCTATGATTATGAGGACAGCCGGATCCGGCAGGAGCTCGGTGATTCGGCACTGCTGGTGAATGCCTCCAATGTGGGCATGGCGCCCAATGTGGAGGGCTGCCTTGTGAAGGAGAAAAGCTGGCTTCCCGAGGGGCTCACAGTGACAGACGTGATCTACAATCCTCGGGAAACGCGGCTTCTGCAGCTGGCCCGGGAGCAGGGACTGAAAACCATGAACGGCATGTATATGCTTCTGTACCAGGGTGCGGAGTCCTTCCGTCTCTGGACCGGCAGGGAGATGCCGGCGGAGCTGGTGAAGTTAAAATACTTTAATAAGTGAAAGAGGAACAAACCATGGAAAGACCAAGCATTGAAGAGCTTTTGAAGGGCAATACAAATATCACAGAAGCCATTTCTGTGTTTACACAGGAAGAGAATCATGACAAGGATCATCTGCAGGAGGTATTCCACAGTATTCTTGCGGAAATGAAGGCGGGCACCTGCATGCTCTTTGCGGCGACACCGGTGCCGGCGGAGGAAGGACAGGGACAGAATCAGCTCCGCATCACCATGAACATCCTGAAGACCGGTGACGGCAAGAGCTATGCCATTGCCTATACCAGCCAGGAGGAGCAGGCCAAGGGCAAGGATCGTCAGGATGTGGGCAATGCGGTGACCATGCCCATCGGCAAGATTCTGGAGGCCGCGGTACAGAATCCCCAGATTGACGGCGTGGTGATCAATCCCTGGGGCGAGAGCTTCATCGTGGTGCGTCAGGTAGAGGAGGTGCTGCTGAACCAGCTTCGTCAGGAGAACGTGAAGCGGAATCTGCATAACGAGCAGATCGAGAGCTGCATCGCCCAGTACTATAAGGATCTGGACGAGAAGCTGCCGGATGAGACAGAGCAGAATCAGAAGATGAAGAAGTCTCTGGAGCGTCTGCTGGCAGCCGTACTGGATGCCGCCAACCGGCAGTCTCATGTTCTGGTGGCAGTCAGCAAAGTGAAGGCAGAGCCCAAGGAGGACGAGGTACAGGATCCGGCCAGAAAGAAGCAGCCGGAGGAGAAGATCGTACTGAACCACATGAAGACCTCTGACGGCAAGGATGTGCTGGCGGCCTTCACCAGCGATGCGGAGATCCGGAAGGGCAATCAGAACACCGGTGCCATCACCATGCCGCTGCAGAATCTGCTGCTGACCGCAAAGAAGATGGCGGAGACCACCAAGCTGGATGGTGTGCTGCTGAATGTCTGGGGACAGCGCTTCCTCCTGAATCAGGCGCTGATCCAGTGGATTCTTCAGGCGAAGACCATTCAGATGGGCAATGCCAAGGCGGCACAGCAGCAGGCAAAGAAGAAAAACATTGTGCGTGCTGCGGTACTGGGTGCTGCGGCAGCCGATATGCTGTCTCTGGGCGAGAAGCCGGTGACAGCTGAGCTGTCCGAGGATTTCCTGGGTCTCTGGGCAGATGCGGGCCTTACCTTTGCAGCCATGGACAGCCTGAATGCCGAGAAGAAGCTGGACTTTGACAGCATCATGGATGCGTATTTCGCATGGGAGATGCGGGGACAGTACACTGCCCTTGAGAAGACAGAGCATGTGAATGCGACTGTGGGCGCAGCGCTTATGAACAATGCTCGGGGCGTTGCTGCACTGCAGTGCGGCGAGGACAAGGATGACAACGGTGCGCTGATCCGTATGCTGCCCTTTGCGCTTCTTCTGGGACGCCGCGGTCATGCCTTCTCGGATCTCGATCGCTTCATGCTGCACCAGGCCTCCGCGATGACCCACAACAACGCGGATTCCAAGCTTTGCTGTGAGCTCTATGCGCTGATGCTCCGGAACATCGAAAACGGTCTCGGCGGACAGACACTGGCAGAGCAGCTGCAGGCGGCGGTCAACGACATTTCCCTCTTCTACGAGGAGGAGAGCGAGGATGGCCTGACACCGGAGGAAATCGAGATGAACCGGGAGGCTCTGGCGCAGCGTCGTGAGGTGGTGCAGGACTATGATCAGGTGAAGCCTTCTCTTGCACTTCTTGCACGTCTCAAGGCGCTGGACAGCTTCAAGGCACTGCCGGAGGAGGAAATTCACGGCACGGAGAAGGCCATCGATACACTGGAGGCAGCGGTATACTGTCTTCTCAACACAGAGAGCTATCAGGCGTGTGTGCTGAAGGCCGCAAACTTGGAGGGCGCAGCCGAGGCCGTGAGCCTTCTGGCCGGCTCCCTGGCCGGTGCCTTCTACGGTGAGCAGGCGGTGCCGGAGGCATGGCGTGAGAAGCTGATGAAGGGCAACTGGATGCAGCAGCTCTGCGATACCTTCCAGAAGACCTGGATTGCATAACAGTGACACGGATGGACAGAACAAAGAGGAAAAACAGAGGATGGAATACGGAAAAGACGGAGAGAGACGGGTATTTGACTTCCGGGACGGCGGACGCAATGATTCGGAAAATGAAGAGCAGGGTGTGATCACCTATGCGCTGACCAAGACGGATGTATCGGCACCGGATTCTCTGAACCCCCTTCTCCTTCTGCAGGGAGAACCGGAGAATGCTGCCGAGAAGGGCGGAGAAGCGACGCTCTTCGGCAACTTCATCAATCCCAAGCGCCGCTCCGCCTTCCGTGTCCGGGAGGATAATGCTGACCTCCGGGACATTCTGGCTCTGGATGCCCGCTTTGTGAAGCTTCTGGAGTGGCTGGGAGAGAACGGCACGCCTCTCTGCCTCTTCGGCGCTTGGACGGAGAAGGGATTTGCCGTTACCGGTCTCCGCATGGTGGATTCCCGTTATCAGAATACAGATCCGGTGCCGCAGGACAGCTTCCTGCAGCTCATGGTGAATCGCCTGCTGCGGAGCCGCTATACAGAGGAGGAGCCGGAGCAGGAGGATCCCGCGGCGGGACAGCTGCGCATGACGGATCTCAACGGCATGCTGGATTTCCTGCGGGTAGCCGGGCACACGCTGCCGGCAGCCATCCGCACCTGGGCGCATCGCAATGTGAACCTGGTGCAGTCGGGGGCCATCAGCCCGGAGGAGCGGCGGCATGCCCAGCGCTGTCTTTCCATGATGCTGAACATCGAATGGAAGGGCTCTTACTTTGAGGCCATTGATCCGGCAGAGGCCAGAAGAATCCTGGATGAGGAGCTTTTCGGTCTGGAAAATGTGAAGCAGCGTATCATTGAGACCATCATCCAGATCAATCGGACCCATACGCTGCCGGCTTACGGTATCCTGCTGGCGGGACCGGCCGGTACCGGAAAGTCGCAGATTGCCTATGCGGTGGCCCGCATTCTGAAGCTGCCCTGGACCTCCCTGGACATGAGTGCCATTCACGATTCCGAGGCACTGACAGGAAGTCCCCGGGTCTATTCCAATGCGAAGCCGGGACGCATCATGGAGGCCTTTTCTCAGGCAGGTGCCTCCAATCTGGTGTTCATCATCAACGAGCTGGACAAGGCGGATGAGCGGAATGCCAACGGCAATCCGGCGGACGCCCTGCTGACGCTCCTCGACAATCTGGGCTTCACGGACAACTATGTGGAGTGCATGATCCCGACGGGCGGCGTGTATCCCATCGCCACGGCCAATGATAAGTCAAAGATCAGCGAGCCGCTGCTGACCCGTTTTGCAGTGATCGATATTCCGGATTATACGCCGGAGGAGAAGAAGCTGATTTTCTCACGCTTTGCGCTGCCGCGTGTGCTGAAGCGTATGGGCATGCGGGAGGAGGAGTGCATC
The DNA here is from genome assembly GCA_963591655.1 of Clostridiales bacterium. GTDB lineage: Bacteria > Bacillota > Clostridia > Lachnospirales > Lachnospiraceae > Oribacterium. The sequence continues at coordinate 1,811 of CAVATZ010000055.1, read as the reverse complement.
ATTGAGGAGGAAGCAGTGGATGTGATCCTGGAGAAGTACCGGGACGAGCCCGGCTGTCGTGATCTGGAGCAGGCGGCAGAGCATCTCTGCGCCAACGCCCTCTACCAGATCGAAACCACCCAGGTGAAGCAGGTGCGCTTCGACCGGGAAAAGACAAAAGCATTGCTGGGATAGAAGGATAAAAAAAGAAGGCCTTGCATATCGCAAAGCCTTCTTTTTTTACTGAATCCAGGCACCGCTGGCGGTCACATAGTAGCCGTCCGGGGTCATCTGGCTGGCATACATATTTCCGTTGGTGGCATCCAGGTAGTACCAGACGCCGTTGACGCTGATCCAGCCGGTGGCCATGTATCCGGTCTCAAGGAAGTAGTACCACTGACCGTTGATGTACTGCCAGTTGTTGGTGGTATAGCTGCCGTCGGCATTCCGATACCACCAGCCCACATTGTCACGAAGCCACTGTCCGCCGGAGGTGCCGCCGGGACCGGAGGTGCTGCCGCTGACGGTGCCGGTGGAAGAGGAGCTTGTGCTGCTCACACCGCTGTTGCTGGTGCTGCCGTATTCAGAGCGGATATAGGAGGCCTCTGTGCTGCTGACCGTGAAGTTTTCCGACGTCTCGAAGGTTCCCTTCTTGCTGGAGCTGTAAATGGCCCGTACCTTGAAGCGGTAGGTACCGGACTGGGTGAAGGAGCTGGCGAAGCAGTAGTGGTCGCTGGTGGTGGTGACGGTTTTCAGAAGCGTTCCGCTGCGGTAGAGCTTTACCTCATACTTCTTGGCATCGTTGCCGCCCTCCCAATAGGCGGTGGCGCTTTCCTCGTCCCAGGCCGGATCCTCTACGGTGAGGTCATAGCCGTCGCTGTCCGAGCTGGAGCTTTCCGAGAGCTTGCCGAATTTGAAGGTCACGTGCAGGTAGTTGCCGCTCTTGCTGACAGCGGTCACGGTACCGGAATCACCGCTGACGGTGACATTGGACTTGTTGCTGACGGCCCACTTGTAGCTGTCCGGATCATCCAGGCTCAGGGTAATGATGATGACCGGATGGGAAGCGGACTGCCAGCCGCCGGAGGGAACGGAGCTCTGGAGTCTGTAGCCGTCTACAGAGTAGTTGCCGGAGTTGGAGTCAATGTTGATGTCGTAGCTGTCTCCGTCCAGCTCGAATTCGCTGTCGATGGAGAGCGAAACCTTTGAAATACTGGTCTTGGTGGATGCCAGTGCTGTGAAGGGAACGGCGCAGAGGGCTGCCGCTGTGATGAACCCCGCCAGCATTTTCCGAATATTGATGCGCATAGGGAAATCCTCCTTAATAAATGTGTCGGAATTGTTTCGGAATCGATGCATTCAGTATAAACCATTGCGCACCAAATGTCGAAGTGCTGCAATACGGTTTCAGAAAACCGTAAGATTGACGTTATCCGGCTGTTAAAAAATGGTTCTAAGAAGGCGCATTCTGTGTTATGATGAATTCAACCCCAGAAGGTAAGCAAACGAATCCGAGATCAAACGAAGGAGGACAGAAGAGATGGAAGAGTTTGAGCTTGATTTCAGCGGCGTGGATGACGAGGATGCATTTTACGATGTCCTGGAGGAGGTATTGCCGCTTCCGGCGCACTTTGATCGAGACCTGGAGACATTGTATGATCTGCTGCTGGAGTATGGAGAATCCTGGAAGATACAGATATCCGGTCTGGATGATGCAGCGGAGGCGATGCCTGCCTTTGTGCGGCGCTTTCGGAAGGCCTGCCGGAATGCCATGATCGAGACACCGGGCCTGGAAATAGAGTTCTGAGAAACCGTTTTTAATGAAAGAAGAG
>CAVATZ010000054.1:0-15292 GCA_963591655.1 Clostridiales bacterium | reverse complement strand
ACGAGTGAGGTATGCCTATGTACTTTATCGGTATTGATTTGGGAACCTCTGCCCTGAAGCTTCTTTTAATGGAAGAAAGCGGCAGAATTCAGAATGTAGTCTCCGAAGTGTACCCGGTCTCCTTCCCGCAGCCGGGCTGGTCCGAACAGAATCCGGAGGACTGGCTCGCTGCCCTTCGCCGTGGTATCCCCCGGCTCTGTGCGGGTATCCCGAAGGAGGACATCAGGGGAATCAGCTTCGGCGGTCAGATGCACGGCCTGGTGATCCTGGACGAAGAGGACCGCGTGATCCGCCCGGCCATACTCTGGAATGACGGCCGCACCCAGGCGGAAACCGACTACCTGAACGAGGTCATCGGAAAGGATAAGCTCTCCGCCTGCACCGCCAACATTGCCTTCGCAGGCTTCACCGCCCCCAAGCTGCTCTGGCTGCAGAAGCATGAGCCGGAGAATTTCCGCCGCATCCGAAGGATCATGCTCCCCAAGGACTACCTCTGCTACATGCTGAGCGGCGCCTTTTCCACCGATTTCTCCGATGCCTCCGGCATGCTGCTTCTGGACGTCAAAAATCGACAGTGGTCCGGAGAGATGCTGGAGATCTGCGGCATTACGAAGGAAATGCTGCCGACGCTGCACGAAAGCTATGAGGCCGTGGGTACACTGCGGCCGGAAGCAGCAACAGCGCTCGGTCTTTCCCCGGATACCGTCGTTGCCGCCGGCGCCGGTGACAATGCAGCCGCCGCTGTGGGCACCGGCACTGTCGGAAACGGGCACTGCAACATTTCCCTGGGCACCTCCGGCACCATCTTCATTTCCGCAAGGGATTTCACGGTGGATCAGCAAAATGCGCTCCACGCCTTCTGTCACGCCGACGGACACTACCACCTGATGGGCTGCATCCTGAGCGCAGCCTCCTGCAACAAGTGGTGGATGGAGGAAATTCTCCGGACCCGGGACTTCTCTGCCGAGCAGGCCGGCATTACCCCGGAGATGCTGGGACGAAATGCCGTCTTCTTCCTTCCTTATCTGATGGGCGAACGCTCGCCACTGAACGATCCCGCTGCCCGGGGTGCTTTTCTCGGCATGCGGATGAATACCAGCCGCACAGCGCTCACCCAGGCGGTACTGGAGGGCGTAGCCTTTGCGCTCCGGGACTGCTGTGAAATCGCGAGAACCCAGGGCATCGACCTGCAGGAAACCATGATCTGCGGCGGCGGTGCCAAGAGCCCGCTCTGGCGAAAGATCATCGCCAATGTCCTGAACCTCCGGGTGCACGTGCCGGCCTGTGAGGAGGGCCCCGGCATGGGTGCGGCGATGCTTGCCATGGTGGCCTGCGGTGTTTATCCGAGCACAGAGGCCGCGGCAGAAGCCATTGTGAAGATCCGCTCCACCGAAGAACCGGATCCGGCTCTCGTGGACCGCTACAACGAACGTTATCAGCTTTTCCGAAAGCTCTATCCTGCTCTTAAGGACTGCTTCCAGAAAATGTAATACACACTATTTATTTCAGGAGGAAACACTATGTTGAATGTAAGTCCCGTAAAGATCGGTATCGTTGCCGTAAGCCGTGACTGCTTCCCGGCCTCACTGGCGGTCAACCGCAGAAAGGCCCTGGTCGAGGCCTATACCCGGAAATACGGTGCCGAAGACATTTACGAATGCCCGGTGACCATCATCGAGTCCGAGATTGATATGGTAAATGCCCTGAACGACATCAAGTCAAACGGCTGCAACGCCCTCTGCGTCTATCTCGGCAACTTCGGTCCGGAGATTTCCGAAACCCTGCTGGCAAAGCACTTTGACGGCCCGAAGATGTTCTGCGCCGCTGCCGAGGAATCCGAGAAGGACCTCATTGACGGACGCGGCGACGCCTACTGCGGCATGCTGAACGCCAGCTACAATCTGGCGCTCCGGAACACCAGGGCTTATATCCCGGCGTATCCTGTGGGCGATGCGGAGGACTGCGCAGACATGATTCACGAGTTTGTACCTGTTGCCAGAACCGTCATCAGCCTTTCCGAGCTTAAGCTCATCAGCTTCGGCCCCCGTCCCTCGAATTTCTTCGCCTGCAATGCGCCCATCAAGCAGCTTTACAACCTGGGTGTGGAAATCGAGGAGAATTCCGAGCTGGACCTCTTCGAGAGCTACCAGAAGCACGACGGCGACAAGCGCATCGAGGCCGTAGCTGCCGAAATGTCCGCCGAACTCGGTGCCGGTGTGGGCAAAAACAGCGCCATGCTGCCGAAGCTCGCCCAGTACGAAATCACCCTGCTGGATTGGATCGAGGCTCACAAGGGCTATCGGAAAAATGTCGCCATTGCCGGAAAATGCTGGCCCGCCTTCCAGACCCAGTTCCACTTTGTGCCCTGCTATGTGAACTCCCGTCTCACCGGCCGCGGCATCCCGGTTTCCTGCGAGGTAGATATCTACGGCGCCCTGTCCGAGTACATCGGCACCTGCATTTCCCAGGATGCGGTAACCCTGCTGGACATCAACAATTCCGTGCCGAAGGACATGTATCACGAGAGCATTGAGGGCAAGTTCAATTACAAGCTCACGGATACCTTTATGGGCTTCCACTGCGGCAATACCTGCTCCTCCAAGCTGGTGTCCCCGCACCTCGACTTCCAGCGGATCATGGCCCGGAACCTGCCGCGGGAATTCACCGACGGCACCATCGAGGGCGACATTCAGCCGGGCGACATTACCTTCTATCGTCTCCAGTCCACCTCCGACAACCTGCTCCGGGCTTATGTGGCCGAGGGTGAGGTTCTGCCGGTGCCGAGCCGCAGCTTCGGCTCCATCGGCGTCTTCGCCATTCCGGAGATGGGACGCTTCTACCGCCATGTGCTGATCGAGAAGAATTTCCCGCACCACGGTGCTGTTATGTTCGGTCACTACGGCGAGACCCTGTACCGCGTGCTGCAGTACCTCGGACTCTCCAATGAAGAAATCGGCTTCAACCGCGCCGTCGGCGACCGCTACCCGGGAGAGAATCCCTTCCATAAGTAAACAGAGGATAATGTCTTCGGACAGTCAGAGGCCGCCGGTGCTGTGCACCGGCGGCCTCTTCTTTTCCGGTCCAGGGTGACATTAACCATTCCCGGACGATATATATTCATTTCAAACTCTTCGCCGCTTCACACTGAAATACATCGCAAGGAGCGCTGCGCCGGTCAGTATCCAGGATACCGGATACACATTCATCAGCATATCATAGGTGGGGATCCAGCGGAATACCGTCACGATCCAGAGGATACGGAACACCACCGTGCCCAGGATGGTAATGACGGAGGGCCACACAGCATGCCCCAGACTCCGCAGCACGCCGGAGGGCACCACAAAGATGCTGCAAAGCCCCTCAATGGCCATGACACGATACATTCGTCTCACGGCGAAATCGATGGCCGTGGGGTCCGTCGTATACAGGCCCGCGAAGGCATTGGCCCAAATGGTGAAGGGAAGCGCCAGCAGCTGCGTGAACAGAAAGGCCTGCCCCAGGGTGATATGGAATACCCGATTGCAGCGATCCTGCTGCCCTGCACCGAGATTCTGACTGTAAAAGGTCACTGCCGCCTGGGCGAAGGCCTCACAGATATCATAGGTGAAGTACTCGAAGTTCAGCCCCGCTGCCGCGCCCGCGATGGCCTGGGCACCGAAGCTGTTCACGCCGGTCTGCACAAAGATATTGGATACAGAGAAGACCGAATCCTGAATGCCTGCCGGGATGCCCACCTGCAGAATCCGCTTTAGGTACCGCGGATGAATGCGGATCTCGCGGAGCTGCAGCTTCAGCGGACCCTCCTCATGCATCAGCGTCCGCATCACCATCGCCGCCGAAAACAGGTTGGAAATGGATGTCGCCAGCGCCACCCCGGCAACACTGAGATGAAAGCCGATCACAAAGATCAGATTCAGCACCACATTCAGGGCACCGGAGCACAGCATATAGACAAGAGGACGCTTTGTATCGCCGATGGAGCGAAGAATCGCCGCGCCGAAATTGTAAATCATGATGAAGGGCACGCCCAGCATATACAGGCGGAAATACAGCACCGCCATGTCCAGCACCTCTGCCGGTGTGCCGATGGCCTCGATCAGGGGCCGGGCAATCACAAGGCCCGCCAGCATCATCAAAAGTCCGCCGGCAACGGCCGTCGCCACAATGGTATGAATGGCAGAGGATACCTCCTTCGTTCTGCCGCTGCCCAGCATGGTGGCCACCACCACATTGGGGCCGATGGAGGCCCCGACAATAAAGTTTACAAAGACGCCCACATTGGCCACATTGGCCCCCACCGCCGCCAGCGCATCGCCGCCGGCAAAGCGGCCCACCACCGCCACATCCGCCGAATTGAACAGATGCTGCAGTATGCTTGTGGCTGCCAGTGGCAGCGCAAAGATCACCAGCTTCCAGAACAGTCCGCCGTGCAGCATGTCCATCTTATTGGGATTTGTTTCCATCTCACTCTCTCCTGCTTCGTCAGTATTCCGAGAAATTCTAATCCCGTTGTTTGCTGCCGTCAAGACCATTCAAGGACCTGCATCACATCAGCGATTCGTCACCGTCTCCGGATACATATCGTGCCGGGTCATACGGTCCCAGGCAACCTGCTCCCACTTCGTCCCCGGCTTTCCGTAATTGCAGTAGGGATCGATGGAAATGCCGCCGCGCGGAAGGAACTTTCCCCATACCTCGATGTACTTCGGATCCATCAGCCGGATCAGATCCTTCATGATGATATTCACACAGTCCTCATGGAAATCGCCGTGGTTCCGGAAGGAAAAAAGATACAGCTTCAGACTCTTGCTCTCCACCATCTTCTCGCCCGGGACATAGGAAATCGTAATCGTTGCGAAATCCGGCTGGCCGGTGATCGGGCAGAGACTGGTGAATTCCGGGCAGTTGAATTTCACGAAATAGTCATTGTCCGGATGCTTATTCAAAAACGTCTCCAGAACGCCCGGATCATAGTCGGCGCTGTATTTCACATGCTGGTTGCCCAACAGGCTCAGTCCTTCATTTTCTCTCATATTTCACCTCTTCTGATTGATTTTTCTGTAATTGTTTACTGTAATGCCGGATCCTTCACGCCGTTTGCCGCAAAGGCGCTGGCTCTGTCAATGCAGGTACCGCATTTTCCGCAGGGCTTTTCGCCGCCCTCATAGCAGGACCAGGTCAGTGCATAGGGCACACCCAGTTTGAGACCCAGCTTCACCACCTCTGCCTTATTCATTCTGACAAAGGGTGCCTCTATCCTCAGCTGATGGCCGGAGCCCTCGTAAATTGCCTTGTTCATGGCATCATTGAAGACCTCGGAGCAGTCCGGATAGGCAAAGCCGGCCGCATCATCCGCATGGGCACCATAGTAGATCAGACCGCAGTTTTTGCTTAGGGCAATGCTGGCGGCTGAGGAAAGAAACAGACCGTTTCGGAAGGGCACATAGGTGCTGACCGGCTTTTCGCCCTTTGTCTTCTGGATCTGCACCGCATAGCTTTCCTCCGGAATCTCCTCCTTCGACTGCTTCAGGAGAGAACAGTCTGAATATTGAAAAATCAGGCTGAGATCCAGAAACAGCTGCTCTACGCCGTAAAAAGCTGCCACCTTCTTTGCCGCCTCAATCTCCTTATCGTGCTTCTGTCCGTAGGAAATGGACAACGCCGTTACATTTTCCGCGCCGTATTTGCTGACCGCCAGCCCCAGGGCTGTGCTGGAATCCACACCGCCGCTGGAAAGAACCAGTACTCTCATATTTTTCTCCTTCATCTCGTCATTTCAGATAAATCTGCAGGCTCGCATCCCTCCGGAAGGCCCCTCGCAGCTCCGCCGTAAAGGTTTTGGTATTGTTTTTCTTAATGCCCCTTGCCGAAACACAGCTGTGACAGCCCTCAAGCGTAACCGCCACATCCTCGCTGCCGGTGATTTCCGTGATAATGTCGGCGATGTCCCGGCCGATTTTTTCCTGCAGCTGCAGTCTTCTGCCAACCATGTCACAAACCCGCGCAATCTTGGACAAGCCGATCACGCTGCCGTGGGGAATGTAGGCGACTGTCGCCTTCATGTCATACATGAGCGCCATATGATGCTCGCAATAGGAAAAAAGATCGATGTCCTTCATGACCACCACGCGTCCGTCCCGGAGCTGCGGCCCGCCTTCATTATCCTCCTCCATCCCGTCGGAAAAGGTCTTGTTGAACATCTCCGCAATCTCGTGGTTGCTGTAATTCATGCCGGCGAAGACCTCCTCATACATCTTCGCGACGCGCTTCGGTGTGTCCTTCAGACCTTCTCGTTCCGGATCGTCTCCCAGAGCAATGAGGATTCCCCGGATATGTGCTTCAATGGCTTTTGTATCGATCATGCTCAGACACCTCTCTTCTCCGGATCCCAGATCACCTTGTGCATCTGTATCTGTATCCTTGCATCATTCAGCCGGTTTTCCAGCATATAGTTCACGATTTCCACCGGCTCGATCCTTCCGAAAACCGGACTGAAGTAAACATGACACCGGCCGATCAGCGCTTGTTCCCGAATAATTTCTCCTGCCCGCTTTAGATCCTCCCGGCTGCCGCAGACAAATTTCACGCTGTCCTCCGGCAAAAGACAGGCAAAGTTCTCTATCCTCATGCCGTTCTCGTAGCCGCTGGAGGGCAGCTTATAGTCCATAGTGAAAACCGGCCGCTTCTCCCCGCAGAAGGGCGCAATCGGAACCGCGCCGTTCGTTTCGATCTCCACCCGCAGCGTTCCCTTCTCTGTCTCCGCCAGAAGAAGCGTGAGAAGTGCCTTCATTTCCCTCTGCAGCAGGGGCTCTCCGCCGGTCAGGGTGACATTCCTTATCCCGCTTTCCAGGACATAGGCAAGGATCTCCGCCGGACTTTCCTCGGTATAAGCGCAGTCCGCTTCATTGGCCCACATGGTGTCACAGTAGCTGCACCGCAGATTGCAGCCCTTAAAGCGAATGAACACCGCCGGCTCACCGGCCCGGGGTCCCTCTCCGTTAATGCTGATGAATTTTTCTACGACCTGCATGCTTCCTCATATGCCGCGCAGTTGTTCGGTGTCTCGTAAACCTCCACCCGATGCACGCGGTATCCTTTCTCCTCGATTTTCTTGTAAAAATAACGGGCAAAATTTTCCGCCGTCGGCCGGAAGGGGACCTCATTCATTTTAAAACCCTCTTCCGTCAGGGCCTCCAGCGTCTTCTCCCGCAGGGAGCCCTTTTCGTAGATCAGACTGTGATCCAATGCATCACAAAGTGATTTCAAAAGGCCCTTCAGCTCCGAAAAGTCGAAGAGCATCCCCCGCGTCTGCCGTTCCTCGCTCAGCTGCTCGCCCTGGATCTCTGCCAGTACCCGCCAGCGATGGCCGTGCACATTTCTGCATTTTCCCTCGTAATCCTTCAGAAAATGCGCAGCATCAAAGCTGTCCTCTGATTTGATGTAAAACATGTGTGTCTCCCAATGAACAAATCGTAAACAACAAAAGCAGCCCCACGTAAAAACGCAGAGCTGCAGACAAATTCCCCTTATACAGTCCTGGTTTTGTTTAATGACAGGATGGTACAAACGAACTGTCAGTAACCCACGGTTACGGGGAGAGTATATAAACTTGTCAATCTGGTGTCAACCATTAACTATCCATCTGACGCACTGTGTCAATGATGGTGCCGTCCCGGTATTCGATCAGTGCCACCACCCGGTCTCCGAACTCTATAGGCTCCGGCTTTCCCGCAATGGAATAGGCAATGTCCCGAAGCTCCTCTATCGTCATCAGAGGAAGCGTTGTCTTTTTCAAGGCCTCCAGAAGCTCCGGACGGCGCGGATTTACTGCGATGCCGTATTCCGTCACCAGCATATCCACGCTTTCTCCCGGTGTCGTCACCGTCAATACCTCGTCACATACCGTAACATTCCGGGTTCTGAGAAGCGGCGCCACGATAATGGTGCACTTCGCTCCGGCCGCCGTGTCCGGATGTCCGCCGGGGGCGCCCCGCAGTATGCCGTCTGAACCAGTAACAACATTTACATTAAAATGCACATCAATTTCCAGGGCACCGAGAATCACGAAGTCCAGCTGGTTCACAAAAGCGCCCTTGTTCAGCGGATTGGCATACTGAGAGGTGGAAATTTCATAATGCCCCGGTGTCTCATTGACAGAGCGCACAGATGCCAGGTCGAAGTCCTGAGCATCCAGTATCGTACGGATATAGCCTTCCTTCAGAAGTTCCAGCTCCGGTCGGGTCACGCCGCCCATGCAGAAGCCCATTTTGACATTTTTTTCGTCCATATGGGGCTTCAAAAAACGTGTTGCCGCCAGAGATGGTCCTCCGCCGCCGGTCTGAAAATTGAAGCCATCCCGGAAGTAGGGCGTTGCCGCCATGGCCTCTGCCGTATACCTCGCGATGATCAGCTCCCGCGGATCCTCCGTGAAGCGCAGCAGTGCATTGGCGATCTTGTTGGGGTTGCCGATCTGATCCACCACTACAACATAGTCCACGTCTATCCCCTGGATGCTGGCCGGCATATTCGGTGCCTCCACCAGCGTATCGGTAATCACCACAGTGCGCGCCGCATAGCGCGCGTCCACCACCGAGTAGGACAGGACACCGCAGTCCGATTTTCCACCCTTACCCCGGGCATTTCCATAGCAGTCCGATGTAGGCGCACCGATAAAGGCAATGTCGATCTTCACGTCCCCACATTCAATGGCCCGCACTCTTCCGCCATGGCTTCGGATAAATGCCGGGTTCTTCAGCTTGCCGCGAGAAATGGCCTCTCCGATCTCCGCCCGGATACCGCTGGTGGAGACGCCTGTGATGGTGCCATCCTCAATATAGGGCACGATCGGTGCCTGCGCCGTACCCAGGGAGCTGCAGCAAATGCTGATGTCTTTGATCCCCAGTGATGCCACCGCCTCCATTACCATGTTGATCACATAATCTCCATCGCGGAAATGATGGTGAAACGACAGTGTCATGCCGTCCCGAATGCCGCACTTTCGCAGCGCATCCACTATGCTCGGCAGCACCTTGCTCTCCGCCGGTCGATTCTGTGCCACCGCCTTCGGAGCCGCCTTCTGATAACAGTAGCCGTCTCTGGCATACTGCCCCGAAAAAATGGACAGATGGTATTTTTCAAGAAGCTCGTCATCAATCTCACGTCCTACCGCATTAATCATATGTCTCCCTCCGCAATCGTCTTCATGGTTTTTCTTTTCAGAACAAATCACCCGGATGATCGTCATCTTGGCAAGGACATTATACCATGAAACAAATAAAAAGCACCGAACGGATAAATACCGCCTCAAATATCCAGTGCTGCATGATATCCCATATAAATCGCATTTGTGATGTTGCCCGGACGAACGCAGTCTCCGATCTCCCGCACAATCGGTACACAGTCTCTAAGCGCATTCACACAGTCTCTGTTTGCACGCTGTCCTACCGCACATACCACGGATTTCCCCGGCACAAGCACTTCATTTCCGTCCGCATCCCTGCAGATCACGCCATCCTTTGTCACTTCCATTCCCTGGTACCGGGTGTGGGCTTCAACATACTTTTCGATCATCTGCATAAGAATCGGACGATGCCGAATATTGGCATCCGGTGCCAGCTCCGGTCTCATTTCCACAAGCTGTACCTTCTTGCCTTCCTGCGCTAGGTGAATGGCAGCCTCACACCCCGCGAGGCCGCCGCCAAGCACAACAACACTGTCGCCGACCTTTTCTTTTTCAAGGTAATAGTTGTTGACAATGACCACATGATCACCATCCATTCCCTTGAGCGGCGGAACAATGGGATTCGAGCCAACCGCAAGGATCATCACGTCCGCATTCTGCGCCTCTGCGTATTCCGGGGTCACCTCCGTATTGCAGCGGATCTCAACCCCCGCCTCACGTGCCTGCGCCTCAAGCGACAAGCCCAGCTGATACATCTCCTGCTTGAAGTCTATCGCCTGCTCACACTTCAGGATACCGCCGACCTTATCACTCTTCTCGCAGAGCACAACCTTATGTCCGCGCAGTGCGGCGGTTACCGCCGCCTTAAGTCCTGCGACACCGCCGCCGACAATAAGCACATTTTTCTTAACCGCTGCCGGAACAATATCCGTTCCCTCGATCTCACGGCCGATGAGCGGGTTGACTGTGCATCTTCTGGTTTGCGTTGTCGGACGCTCCGCCATACAGGTAAAGCAGCGAAGACATTTCACGATCTTATCCTCGTTTCCTGTCACAACCTTCTGGGGCAGATAGGGATCTGCCAGCAGCGCACGCCCCATGTAAACCACGTCTGCCTTGCCGGATGCAATGATTTCTTCCATCTGCACCGGATCATTGAGTCCGCCGATCGTTGCCACCGGCTTCTTGACATGCTTCTTGATTTCTTCCGCAAGGTAAACATTCACACCATGCGCAGAGAACATGGACGGATGTGTTTTGAAAAAGCCGAACTGATAAGAGCCTGCGGACACATGGATAAGATCCACATATTCCTCGACAGTCTGCGCGATTCTTACGCCTTCGTCCAGACCGTATCCGCCGTCAAAAAGCTCCGAACCGCTCATGCGGAACTCGATCGGGAACATCGGTCCCACTGCCTCTCTCACGGACTTCAATACCTCAATGGTCAGCCGCATACGATTCTCGAAGCTTCCGCCGTACGCATCCGTTCTGTGGTTGAAGTAGGGGGACATGAACTGATTCAGCAGCCATGTGTGTCCGCCATGGATCATGATCATCTCAAAGCCCGCACGCTTGGCCAGCTTCGCCGTCTCGCCATAGCGCGCCACAATGTCCACGATCTGCTCCTCTGTCAGTGCGGTCACCTTCATGCCGTCCGGGCGCACACCATCCGACGGTCCGTACTGTGTCAAGCCCTGCTTTTTGTTCTTATCGGCCATATATGTTCCGGCATACTGTCCGGAATGCGAAAACTCAACGCTCGGTACCGCGCCGTGACGCTTGATGGCGTCCGCAATAAATGTGAACGATGCCAGAGATCCGACTGTTGCCAGATCAAGGTGCAGCATATGAGAACCGTCCGTCTCCGGATGCACCACAAGCTCACTGATTGTTACTGCAGCTGCGCCGCCCTTCGCCCGAAGCTCATAAAAGGCACGTGTTCTCTCTCCCGGAACGCAATCCTTGTCGATATCGGTGGCACCGATCGGCGATGCGAACATCCGGTTGCGGAATGTAACATTTCCAAGCGTGATCGGCTGACATAAATGCGAATACTTTCTCTCCATAGCGTGAATCCTCTCCTTCAATCCTGACTGTTTCTCTCTTGTGTTTGTTAATAATGTATCAATGTGTACAGCCATTTTATCATGTATATTCAAACATGTAAATGTTGACATGTTGATTTCTGAATATCACAGTTGCTGAAATTGATCACCGGTTTTTGTGCAAAAGTATGGATTGATATGCTATGATTGCTTTCTGAATCATAAACATGAGCGTGAGGAAAATGAGAACTTTAAAATATGCCATTCTCGGTCTTTTGAATCAAAAAGAAATGAGCGGATACGATCTGATGAAGCAGTTCGAATCCACCCTATGTGAATTCTGGACAGCAAAGCACAGCCAGATCTACCCGGAGCTGAAAAAGCTGACAGAGGAAGGCCGCGTGGCCTATCAAACCGAAACCTCCGAGACCAACTCCGAAAAAAAAATTTATCACATCACCGATGCCGGCCGCGAAGACTTTCTCGAATGGCTCGCTGCAGAAACGAAGGCGCAGCCGACACCGAAGGATGTCTCCCGCCTCAAAATCTTCTTTTGCAACTGCCTGGCCCCCGAGGATCGCAAATTCATGCTGGAGGACCAGCTGCACAAGCATCTCACCCGCATGAGGCATCTGAAAAACAATCAAAAAAAATTCACCGGAGTGCCGGACAGCAGCTCCGATGAATTCGGTGATTATCTTGTTTTGATGGGCGCAGTCATGCGCGAGGAAATGATGATTGAGTGGCTGAAGCGCTGCATTGCGTTGCTGTAAAGCCATTTTGATTTGAAGTTTGGAAGTTTACTTCCAAACTTTAAATTACACAAATGCCGTCATATACACCGGCAGAGTGAGTATCCGATCCTCATCCATGCCAATGTTGGCGTCCGCAAATTTATACGCATAAGAACCATACCCGTTGTTCCGCAGCAATGCTTTCAACGAGTTCGCCCGTTCATTTCCGCTTTTCACTTCGATCGGCACAACCTCGCCATCCTTCTTAATGATGAAATCTATTTCCTTCTTCGTGGTATCATTCTTATAAAAGTAGAGCTGATACCCCTTTTTATGCAAAGCATCTGCCACAGCGCATTCGTAAATACCGCCCTTGGAATTTCCCGTCAGCGTATTTTCCACAATATGCTGCTTCAAGGAAAAGTCCTTCATCGCCATCAGCAGCGAAAGGTCTGTGGTATATGCCCTGAAAAACGAATCCTCGGCATAATCCTCCAGCTCAAATCGTACATCTCTCACCCTTTTGCAAAGATGCAGCATATCAGCACGAAGCAGCCATTCGATACTGGAATAATATTTCTGTGCCCTCCCGCCATGTTCAACTTCCTTGTATTGAAACTTATGATTTTCCTTGTCGAGCAGCTGCCTGGCCAACGACAAATAGCACTTTTCTGCCTTAACCTTCTCTTCCGCAGTCGCATAATGAGCAATATCATACAAGTATCCCTGCAGCAGGCTTCTCTGTATTCTGTCCACATCCCGGAAGTCCCTGCTGTCTATATATTGCTGTACAGCCTCCGGCATGCCGCCTATTGCTATATACTGACGATAGTACTGCATCATCTGCGAATGAACAGCATCCGGAACCACTGCCTTTTCCTTCAAATATGAAGCAGCACATCCTGTCATGTCTTCAGAAATCCCCATGCCCCAAAGGAATTCCTCAAAGTCCATGCCGTACATTTTTAGATAATCAACATAGCCAACCGGATAAGAGGATGCCCGCTTATAATCTATGCCCAGAAGCGAGCCTGAGACAACGACATCGTATCTGTCATCTAGGGCCCAGAACTTCAGCGAGGTTATCGCTTCCTGACATTCCTGTATCTCATCCAGAAAAATCAATGTTCTATGGGGCAATATCTTCTTCTCCGGAAAACGAAAGCGCATGGCCATGACCATATTGTCAACAATCAGATCCCCCGAAAAAATCTCAGCCGCCGAAGGCATTTGCTTGAAATTAATCTCCACAAGCTCCTCGAAATTTTCTTCCGCAAATCGCTCAACAAGATAGGTTTTCCCCGTCTGCCGCGCCCCCTGAACCACAAGGCATTTTTTCTTTTTCGTTTTTGCCCATTCCGCAATCGTCGTCATGGCTTTTCTTCTCAGCATAAACCGCCCCCAGATCAACAAGATTCCAACCAATTAATGCTTTTCATCAACATTTTGGGAAATAAAAATGTATCGCACATCAACATTTTGTATCATTTTAAATCCACCACGTCCGAGCGTCAAGGCTTTACAAAGCAGAAAAAGCTGCTGCATACCATTTTTCTCATCGTGATATGCAGCAACTTTTTTATGAATACTTACTATCCGTTTATGATACTCAGATTGTACTTATCCCAAAGCTTTTTCTGGTCTACGGTGGCAATCGGATCGTCCGCCTTCACAGTATCGCCTTGCCGGAATGCACCGATCGTAAAGCCGTCGCCGTCTGCTTTCACAGTATCAATGCCGTCATGCGTCAGATACACCTTGGACGGATCGAGCTGCATCTGCCTTTTGTTTTGTCTCCTCATTCCACACCAGCCCCGCATCATGGGAATTGATGCCGACTACGATTTCAGAAACATTCGGCAGCTTTCTGGATTACCCGGGAAGGTGGGTCATCGTTCCGGCCAGCGTAGTGGACGGAATGGCTCAGCGTTATCCGTTTGTCCGCCGCACGCTTGCCGTTAAAATGCCGGTTCGCACCTGTTATGAGATCGAATCACGATTTCCGCACTTAACCAGCCAGGCAGGCATTCATCTCTTCAAAACAGAACTGCGGCAGTATCTGCATGCTCAGACGAATTTCACCATGCTCGGCTTATGATTTCAGCGCTGCTGCATAAACTCCAGATACAGACTGTACAAAACAGCACAGACCGGAACACTGAACAGCATTCCCGGTATGCCGAAGGCCTCACTGCCGATGGTCACTGCCACGAGCACCAGTATTCCCGGCAGCCCGACAGATTTTCCGACAACCTTCGGATAAATCAAATTGCCCTCCACCTGCTGCAGGATCAGAAGAAAAATGATAAACCACAGGGCCTTCATCGGATTCGCCAGCAGAATCAGAACAAATCCGAAGCCGCCTCCGATCCAGGCACCGAACATGGGTATCAACGCCGTCACCGCAACAAAAACAGACACAGCGCCCGCATAGGGAATCCCCAGCACCAGCATACCCGCAAAGCAGAGCACTCCAATGATGGCTGCCTCTGTTACCTGGCCGCTGACAAAATTCGAAAAGGTCTGATAGATCAGTGCCGTCACCCGCAGCAATCTCCCGGCCTTCTCTTTCGGCAGCACACGAACGATCAGCTGCTTCATATGCCCTGCAGCAGCTTCCTTTTGCGCCAGCAGATACATCGCAAAGACAAATGCCAGAAGCAGATTGAACACACCCGAAAAAATCGATGTCGCCGCGCCCCATGTCCGGATAATGATGCCGCTGCCCTCAGCATTGACAAAGCTCATGACCTTCTCCGTCAAACGATCTGTATTGATGGCATACTCCGGCAAAATAACATTATACCTTTCAGCAAAGCGAACAAGCTCCGTCCACCAGCCCTTGACCTCTTCAGCGTAAGCCGGTGCACTGCGCACAAATTCATTTCCGGACTCCCGCAGGCTCGGCAGCAACATGAAAACAACGGCAAATAAGATACCCACCATCAGCAGCGTACTGACCAGGAGGCAGATGGGCCGTTTCAGCTTCTCCGGCATCCTTCTGCACGTCCTGTCCCAAAATCGCTCCAACGACCGCAGCATCACATTGATCAGAAAGGCAATAACACCGCCCAGCAGAAACGGTGAAAACAACGACAGCACCTTCCTCAACAAGGACAGCACCGCAGGCAGGTTCATCAATGCCCAGGCCAAAAGGATCAGCAGTGCCGCGCAGCGTGCCATATATCGTATTTTGTTTCTATCCAGGCTGCCATTTTCCGGTGATGTGTTTTCTCTACTCATAGCAAAATGAATACTCCTCTATATCATCGATTATAATGCATGGGAATTTCCGCATCAAGCCATCTGATACGAAAAGAAGCATCGGC